>CADEFX010000070.1:0-18028 GCA_902826715.1 uncultured Hyphomicrobiales bacterium
GAGAGGTGGATGACCGGCCGGTCAGGATGCACGATGGCGGCCGCGATGGCATTGCCGAGGCCGACGCCCATGGTGCCGTAAGTACCGGCGTTGAGGCACGATCGCGCATCGGACACATTGAGCATGGTAAGGCCGATATCCATCGTGCCCGCGCCCTCGGCTGACAAGACGGTGTTCTTCGGCATCCAGGCGGCGACGTCCTTGAGGGCGCGATAGTAGTTGGCGGGCGCGGCATCGTCGTCGATCTGCGGCTTGATCGCCGCCGCATTGTCGGCACTCTTCTTGGAGAGCGCCGCCCGCCACGGCGTGTCTTTCGGATAGAACCACTGGCGGTCGGCGAGGGCCTTGTTGATCTGACCCATGATGGCCTTGCCGTCGCCGACGAGCGCGACCTCGGTCTGCTTGTTGTGGTGGATTTCCTCGGGCGCGATGTCGAGCTGGATGACCTTGACATCCTTCGAAAAGCGCGGCGCCTGGCCGAAGTGGAATATCCAGTTGAAGCGCGCGCCCATCAGGAAGACGACATCGGCCTGCTGCAGCGCCAGGGTGCGCGCCGCCGCAACCGATAGCGGATGATCGTCGGGCACCACGCCCTTGCCCTGCGGCGAGCGCACGAACGGGAGCTGCGTGCGATCGATGAAGCTGCGCACCTCATCCTCTGCGCGCGCCCAGGCCATGCCCTTGCCGACGAGCACGAGTGGGTTCTTGGCCTTCTCGAGCAGGTTCAGCGCGGCCTCGATGTTCTCCTGGGGCGCCATCATGCGCGGCGCCTCGGGCACGCGCTCGACCTGCGTGATCTTGTCGAGATCGCACTTGCCCTGGATGATGTCGTCCGGCATGTCGAGATAGCAGGCGCCGGGGCGGCCATAGAGCGCGTGCCGAGTCGCCATCTCGACGTAGTAGGGAATGCGCTGCACGCTTTCGATGCCGTGCGCGAACTTGCAGAACGGCGAGGCGATCAGCACCTGCCGTTCCTCCTGGAACGCACCCATGCCGCCGCGGTAGGTCTCCGATGCGCCGCCGATCAGGATCATCGGCCAGCAGTTCTGCTGCGCGTCGGCGAGGCCGGCGAGACCGTGCACGACGCCGGGTCCCGTCACCGTGATGCACACCCCCGGCCGGCCGGTCAGGTAGCCGTAGGCGCGCGCCGCGTATGACGCGGTCTGCTCGTTGCGCATACCGATGTAGTTGATGCCTTCCTTCTGCGCCGCCGCAGCAATGGGGCCGACGGGAAACCCGACGACGCCAAACATGTGATCGATGCCCTGCTGTTTGAGGCTTCTTGCTATCAGGGTAGCGCCGTCGACTTCGCCCATGCGTTTCTCCTCCTGCTTCGTTGTCGCCCCAGTTTACGCACTGGAGATGGGTGCCCGAAAGGGGTTTGCCCTTCCTTCAGGCCAATCAAACAATGCCGTCCTCGCGCAGCGCGGCAATGCGCTTGGCGTCCATGCCGAGCCATGACGACAACACGTCGTCCGCGTGTTCGCCGAGCATCGGCGACGGCCTCACTTTCACCGGCTGGCCGTCGAAACGCACCGGCCATGCGGGAACCTGCACCTTGCCGGTTGTCGGATGCTCGATCGTCTGCATGATGCCCCGTTCCGCGAGCGACGGATCGTTCATGAGCTCCATCGTGTCGAATACCGCCCCGGCCGGCACGCTGGCCGCACCGATCAACGTCATCGCTTCTTCCTTGGTATGCTTTTGCGTCCATGCGGAGATGATGGCGTCGACCTCCTCCGGCCGTTCGGTGCGCGCTGCTTGCGTCTCGAAACGCACATCGCCTTTCAGATCCTCCCGGCCCATGACTGTGAGCAGCCGCTGCCAGTGCTCCGGGTTTGCGCGGCTGCAGAAGACGTAGACGTAATCGTTGGGCCCGCCCGGCTTGCACGGATAGAGCGCGTTCGGGACGAGGCTACCGGCCACGGACCGGTCAGTGCCCTCGCGCAAAACCGCCTTGCCGGAAAGCTGGGTGCGCGAGAACGGCACGCGCATATAGTGGACCATGGCATCTTGCATGGCGACTTGCAGGCGCCGGCCCTGGCCGGTCTTCTGACGCTTGTAGAGGGCACCGAGAATCGAAATCGCCATCAGCATGCCGGTGCCCGTGTCGCCGAACGACGTCCCGGGTTTGACAGGCGGGCGGTCGCCGTAGCCCGTGGTGCTTGTCATGCCTCCGGCCGCCTGCGCGATCATGTCGAAGGCGAGGCTTTTCTCGTAGGGGCTGCCTTGTCCAAAGCCCTTGATCTGACAGTAGACGATGCCGGGGTTCAGCTCTTTCACCTGGTCATATGACAGGCCGAGCCGTTCGATCGTGCCGGGCGCCATGTTCTCGACCATGACGTCGGCTTTTTTCAAGAGCTCGCGCACGATCTCCAGACCGCGCGGGGCCTTGAGGTTCAACGTCAGGGACTTCTTGTTGGCGTTGAACTGGTGGAAGTACCAGGGATCGTTGTCCGGCCTGCCCCTTTGCAGGCGCCGCCCAGGATCGCCGAGCCCCGGATTCTCGACCTTCACCACCTCGGCCCCGAGCCAGGCCAGCGTTTCCGTGCATGATGGTCCAGCTTCGAACTGGGTGAAGTCGACGACGCGAATACCGTCAAGACAGTCGAGTTCGACAACGCTGGTCATGCCTGATCTCCGGTTAGGGGCCAAGGGTAGACAGGTCGTTACGTGCAGCGGCTTTGCACTGCAGGTCTTGTTGCGCGATGCAGGCTGATACGATGCACGATCATCCGGAAGTCTTGGGTTGCCGGTAGCCTATCCTCGCGCCGACTTCACGTCTCGGCAACCTCCTTATGCAGTGCCATGCGGGCGGCATACCCGCTGAGCGTGGCGCACGGGCCGCGGGAGCGGTAGAGTTCAGCGCTGACCGCTCCGCACGGAGCCATCGCGCCAGTCGTGGGAGGGACGCTTGATTAAGCTCCGGCTTGCTGAGAACTTCCGCGCTGTTTTCTACGCGCCGTTCTACGCCACCTTGGCGCTCGGCCATTTCGCCGGCGAAGGGCTTGACGTGAGCCTCGTCACCAGTGCGGCGCCGGGCGGCGGCCCCGCCGACGTCCTCGAGGGAAGAGCCGACGTCACCTGGGGCGGACCGATGCGGGTCATGAAGTACCGCGACGAGGGCGGTCCCGACCTCCTGTGCTTTTGCGAGGTCGTCCGCCGCGACCCCTTCTATCTCGTCGGCAAACCGGCCGCGGGCGGCTTCGATCTGCAATCCCTGTCACGGCTCCGCCTCGGCTCCGTCAGCGAGGTGCCGACGCCATGGCTTTGCCTGCAGCAGGATCTCCGCGACCTCGATATGGACCCGGCAGGCGTCTCGCGTGTCGCCGACCGCACCATGGGTGACAACCTAGCCGCCTTGCGTCGTGGTGAGATCGATGTCGCCCAGGTCTTCGAGCCCTTTGCGGAGCAGGCGCTCTCCGCCGGCTTCGTTATTCTCCATGCCCAGGCCAGCCGCGGCCCGACCTCGTATACGACCTTCACGGCCACGCCGGAGGGCTTGCACCGCCGACGCGATGCCTTCACGAGCATGACGAAAGCGGCGGCGCGCACACAAGCCTGGTTGGCCGTCAACTCCGCGGACGATCTTGCCCGCGCGGTAGCGTCATTCTTCCCGACGATCCCGGCGGACGTTCTCGCACGTTCATTCGCGCGATACATGCAGGCCGGCGTCTGGGCGGACGACACCGGCGTCTCGCGCGAAGGTTTCGCCCGTCTTGCCGAGAGCCTGCGCTCCGGCAGCTTCATCAACGCGTTGCCGGCCTACGATGCCTGCGTCGTCAACCTTCCGGTCTAGCCGGCGAGGAGTTCCCTTCTGTGTGGCCCAATCCGCGTATTCCTTACCAGATGTCGAGCGACCGTCCCCGTCTCGAGCCGCTGCACGGCAAACCACTGATGATCAATCCCGTGGTTGCGATCGAATATTGGCCCTTCGATCGGCCGATGCCGCGCGGCATCCTCCCGGCCCCGCACGGCCGGTCAAGCGAACCTCCTGACGTCGCCAACTACTCGTGGGTCGAGTATGGGATGCGCTGCGGCCTACCGCGGCTCTTCGACGTGCTGGAGCGACGCGGGATCAAGGCTTCGGCGTGGATGAATGCGCAGTGCGCCGACGTTTATCCCTCGGCTGCCCAACGCGCGGCCGAGCAAGGGTGGGATTTTGTCGGCCATAGCTGGTTCCAGCGCTCACTGAAGGAGGTGGAGAACGAGGAAGCAGAGATACGCCGCTCCCTCACGCGCCTTCAACAACTGACGGGCAAGCGCGTGCGTGGATGGTTCGGCGCCGGCGGCGGTGAGACGGTCAATACACCGGAGGTTTTGAAGCGCTGCGGAGTCGAGTTCACGCACGACTGGCTGCTCGACGACCTGCCGTGCTGGATGAGCACGGCGGAGGGGCCGCTGTTGTGCCTTCCCTACACCTGGGAGATCAACGACGTTCCCATGTGGGCGGTGCAGGGCCAGTCTTCGGCCGAACTCCTGGTACGGCTCGAAGCAACGCTCGCCGTACTTGAGCGCGAGCTCGACCACAACCCGCGCGTCCTCTCGATCGGGCTCCACCCGCACATCGCTGGCGTGCCGCACCGCGTCTACTACGTCGAGAAGGCGCTCGACCTGTTGATGAGCCGCAGCGATACAATCTTTGTGACCTCGGGAGACATCGCCGATTGGTTCGTGGATGCAGACAAGACCGGATTGGCCGATCTGGAGGCAGCATTGAAGGAGCAGCCGGGAAGCGGGTGAGCCTTGCGGGCACCGCAGTTCCTCTCGGATGTCCGGCCCGTTGCCACCTCAACAGCGAAGGCGAAGCATGGACAATCAATCATTTCGCGAGTGGGCGTCGCGCGCCGTCGACTGGGCGGCGGACTATCGCGCGAGCCTGGCGCAACAGCCGGTTCGGGCGCAGACGCCGCCCGGCGCAACCGCTGCGCAAATTCCGGCGCAGGCACCCGAGTCGCCCGAGGAGATGCGGGCGATCTTCGCGGACTTCGAGCGCATCATCCTACCCGGCATGACGCATTGGCAGCACCCGCGCTTCTTCGCCTATTTCCCTGCCAATGCGAGCCCGGTTTCCGTCATCGCCGAAATCCTCGTGTCGGCAATGGCTGCCCAGTGCATGCTCTGGCAAACCTCTCCGGCGGCGACCGAGCTCGAGACGGTGATGATGCAATGGTTGCGGCAAGCGGTCGGTCTCCCGGACGCCTTCCAGGGCGTCATCCAGGATTCCGCTTCCTCCGCAACCCTGGCGGCCGTCCTCACCATGCGCGAGCGCGCGCTCGGCTTTGCAGGCAACAAAGATGGCCTCGCAGCCCACCCGAAGGTTAGGATCTACGCCTCGGACCAGACGCATTCCTCGATCGACAAGGCGGTTTGGATCGCCGGCATCGGCCACGACAATCTCGTAAAGGTCCCGACGGCCGGACCGGCCCGCGCCATGGACGTGGACGCGCTGGCGGTAGCCATCTCGAATGATCGGGCATCGGGCCTGCTGCCGGCCGGCATCGTCGCCTGCGTTGGCGGCACCAGCACGGGTGCGGTCGATGACGTGGCGGGCATCGTTGCAGTTGCCCGGCGCCATGGCCTCTATGTACACGTCGACGCCGCTTGGGCGGGCGCGGCCATGATCTGTCCGGAATTCCGGACCCTTTGGGCCGGGACCGAGTCGGCCGATAGCCTGGTGCTCAATCCGCACAAATGGCTCGGCGCGCAATTCGACTGCTCGGCGCACTTTGTCCGCGACCCCGATGCTTTGGTCCGCACGCTGGCGATCCAGCCGGAATTTCTCAAGACGCACGGCCGCGAAGGACTGATCAACTACAGCGAGTGGTCGATCCCGCTCGGCCGGCGCTTCCGCGCCCTCAAGCTCTGGTTCTTGATGCGGGGTCATGGGCTCGGGGAGTTGCGGGCCATGATCCGCAACCATGTGCGCTGGTCGCACAAGCTCGCCCACCGCCTTTCGGCTGAGCCGAATTTCTCGCTGGTGACACAGCCCGTTCTGTCGCTCTTCTCGTTCCGTCACGATCCAGGCGACGGACGCGATCTCGACGCGCACAATCTCTCTCTTCTCGCAGCCATCAACGACGACGGGCGTCTGTACCTGACCCAGACCCGCGTCGAAGGTCGCATCGCCATTCGTTTCCAGGCCGGCTCGATGGAGACCACCGAGGGCGATCTCGATGTCGCCTTCGACGTCATCTGCAGCCTCGCACGCAAGCTGTCCGTCTAGGCAGACATCACGCCTCAGACATCGAGGTGGCATGAGAACCGGCGCCCGCCTCCAGCCTCGCGCAGCACAGGCGCCTCGGTTTTGCAGCGCTGGAACGCAAACGGGCAGCGGGTGTGAAAATGACAGCCCGGCGGCGGCGCCATGGGAGAGGGCACATCGCCTTCGAGCACGATGCGCTCCTTCTTGGCTCGCGGATTGGGTATGGGAGCGGCGGCCAGAAGCGCACGCGTATAGGGATGCAGCGGCCGCGCAAACAACTCCTCCTTCTCCGCAATCTCCACGATCCGTCCCAGGTACATGACCGCCACCCGGTGGCCGATGTGCTCGACGACGCCCAGGTCGTGGCTGATGAAGAGGTAGGCAAGCTTGAGCTCCTCCTGCAGGTCCATCATGAGATTCAGGACCTGAGCCTGCACGGAGACGTCAAGCGCGGAAACCGGCTCGTCGGCCACGATCAGCGATGGATTGAGCGCAAGCGCCCTCGCCAGGCCGAGCCGCTGGCGCTGACCTCCCGAGAACTCGAAAGGATACCTCCGCATGGCGTCGGCCCGCAGGCCCACTTTCTCAAAAAGGCGGGCTACGAGCGCATCATTCTCTGATCCCGGTGCATCGGAATAATTCTCCAGCGGCTCAGCCACGATCCGGCCCGCGGTCAGGCGGGGGTTGAGCGAAGCGTAAGGGTCCTGGAAGACGATCTGCATGCGTTTTCGCCACGGCCGCATCTCTTCGCGCCCGAGCCGCGTAATGTCATGGCCGTCAAGGCGCACGCTCCCATCGGTCGGTTCGATCAGGCGAAGCGCGAGGCGCCCGACGGTCGACTTGCCACTCCCCGATTCACCCACAAGGCACAGGGTCTCGCCAGGCTTCAGGGCAAAGCTAACCCCATCGACGGCTCTGATCTCCGCACGCGTCCGCTGCAGAAGGCCACGGCGCACGGGAAAGTATTTCTTGAGGTTCTGGACCTCGAGCACGAACCGGCCCGCGCCTGGATCTCCGCCCTCAGATATCCTCCTGGCCGTCATGCGCCGAGCAGCTCCTTGGCGAAGAAGCAAGCCGCCAGGTGAGTGCCGCTGTCGCTGCTGCCGATATCGGCCAGCATGGGAGCCTCGCTGCGGCAGCGAACCGTGGCGTGGCCGCAACGGGGCGCGAAGGCGCAGCCCGCGATCGGCTCCCTCAGCGATGGCACGACGCCCGGTATCTCTTGCAGGCGCCTTGCTCGCGCACCTGCCCGTCCCCGAGCAATCGAGTTGAGGAGTCCGCGCGTATAGGGATGCGCCGGCCGATCGAACAGCTCCAGCACCGACGCCTCCTCCACCTTGCGGCCCGCGTACATGACCACGACGCGTTGGCAGGTCTCGGCGACGACGCCCAAGTCGTGTGTGATAAGAATGATGGCAGCGCCGGTCTGCTCCTTCAGCTCGAGAAGGAGCTTGAGAACCTGCGCCTGGATTGTCACGTCGAGCGCGGTCGTCGGCTCGTCGGCGATGAGAAGCTTCGGACTGCAGGCCAGCGCCATGGCGATCATCGCGCGCTGGCGCATGCCGCCGGAGAACTGGTGGGGATAGTCGTCGAGACGGCTTCGCGCGTCGGGAATGCGCACGACATCGAGCATCGCGCGCGCCTGCTCGCGCGCCTGCTCTTTTCCCATCCCCTTATGAACGCGCAGCGACTCCGCGATCTGGTGACCAATCGTGAACACGGGGTTGAGCGACGTCATCGGCTCCTGGAAGATCATGGCAATGCTGTTGCCGCGAATGCCGCGCATCTGAGCTTCGCTGAGCGCCAGAACATCCGTACCGTCGAAGTGGACGGAGCCTCCCACCGTGCGTCCGATCCGCGGCGGCAGCAATCGCAGCACCGAAAGGGCGGCGACGCTCTTGCCGCAACCAGACTCGCCGACGATACCCAGCGTTTCGCCCGACGCCACATCGAACGACACCCCATCCACCGCCCGCGTGATGCCGTCCTCCGTGAAAAAGTGGGTTTTGAGATCCCTGACCTCCAGCAGTGGCATTGCGTGGCTCACCTCACATGCGCCGCGCGATACGCGGATCGAGCCTGTCACGCAGCCCATCGCCCACAAGGTTGACGGCGAGCACGACCAGCGCCAGCGCAATCCCCGGGCAGAACACGGTCCATGGCGCTCTCGCCAAATAGACGCGGCTCGAAGCGATCATGTTGCCCCAGGTCGGGATTTCCGGTGGCGTGCCGGCGCCCAGGAAGGACAGGCCGGCCTCGATCAAGATGGCCGACGCGCAGATGTAGGTGGCTTGCACGATCAATGGTGGAAAGGTCGATGGCAGGACGTGGCGCCATAGTATCCGCCGCAGGCGCGTACCGCTGGCAATCGCCGCCTCGACATACGGTTGCTCGCGCGTCGTGAGCACCACCGAGCGCACGAGGCGCGCCACCCGCGGCACCTCTGGAATGACGATGGCGACGATCACCACCGCCACGCTGCCTTTGAACAGCGAGATGAGGGCGATGGCGAGCAATATCGCCGGAATGGCCATCAGCCCGTCCATCAACCGCATGACGACCAGTTCGACCGACCTGAAGAAGCCGGCCAGCAGGCCGATCACAAGGCCGGCCGAAACGGCCAGCACAGCCACGCTGAGACCCACCGCGAGCGAGACCCGAGCGCCGTAGATGGTACGTGCATAGACATCGCGACCAAGATTGTCGGTGCCGAACCAGAACTCGGCCGAGGGTGATTTGAAGCGCTGCACGGGCTTCATCGAATAGGGATCGCCGGCGATCCACGGGGCAATCAGAGCGGCCAGGAGCATGACGCCGAGAATGACGAGCCCAAAAACGAGCGTCGGATTGCGGCGCACGAAGCGCCAGGCGCGTGCGCCGCGCCGAGCCCGGCTTGACGGGAGCGTACCTTGGGCTGCGGCAGCGTCCACCATCAGTAGCGGATCCTCGGGTCAAGCAGCGTGTAGCTCAGATCGACCAGAAGATTGACGATCACGTAGATGCCCGAGAAAAGCAGCGTCACGCCCTGAATGATCGGATAATCGCGCTGTGAGATTGCATCGACCACCAGCCTGCCTACGCCGGGAATATTGAATACGGTCTCGGTGATCACCACCCCGCCGATCAGCAGCGCCACACCGATGCCGATGACTGTCACGATCGGAACGCCCGCGTTCTTCAAGGCGTGCTTCATCAGCACCGGACCGGTGGCCACGCCCTTCGCGCGAGCGGTGCGGATGTAGTCTTCCGACAGCACGTCCAGCATAGCCGTGCGCGTAATGCGCGCGATGAGGGCGACATAGGCAAGGCCCAGCGCAATCGATGGCAGCACGAGGTGGCGCGCCCACACCAGCACACCGTCTTCCAACGGCGCATACCCCTGCACCGGCAGCCACCCGAGCTTGATCGAGAAGACGTAGATCAGCAGGTAACCGACAACGAACACGGGAACCGAGAAGCTCAGCACCGACAGCACCATGACGCACCGGTCGACCCAGGTCCCGACCTTCCAGGCAGCCAGAACGCCGAAGGAGACGGCGATGACCACCGCGAGCAGCAGCGTCGTCGCCGCCAGCGACACGGTCGGCTCGATGCGCTGGCCGATGAGCTTGTTGACGGGTTCGTGGGAAAAAATGGAGATGCCGAGGTCGCCTGTGAGAACGCCGCTGACCCAGCGTACGAACTGCACGGCCAACGGGTCATCGAGGCCCAGTTGCTTGCGCACGGCATCGATCTGCGCCGGCGTGGCGTTGTCCCCGACGATGATGGCCGCAGGATCGCCCGGCGACAGGTGCAGCAACAGAAAAATGAAGACTGCGACGATGGCCATCACCACCACGGTCGAGAGCAGGCGGCGAATGATGAAAGCCAGCATTGCGCGCCGCCTATCCAATTGGCGCGGGCCTACCCTGGGCAGGCCCGTGCAGCAATAAGACCTCAAACAGTGGCAAAGCAAACGCCTGTCTCAGGCCTTCTCTACATTCCAGAAGGGCACATGGGCAGGAATGGGGATGAACCCCTTGATGTTGGCGCGGTGCGCGACCGGCGGCGCCCATTGGCCGAGCAGCGCCATGGGCACGTAGTTCCAGGCGTTCTCCTGCAGCTTGCGGGCGATGGCCTTGCGTTCGTCGAGTGTCCCGGCCAATGCCCACTCATCGCGCAGCTTCTCGTGCAGATCATCCTTGGGCCAACCAAACCAGCCGTCGCCGCCGTTGGCGGTATGCGCCACGAAGCCGATCGGATTGTCGAAGCCCTCGCCCGAACCCCAGGTGATGAAGATGTTCCAGCCACCCTCCGTGACCGGCTTCTTCACCGCGCGCCGGGTCACGACAGCACCCCAGTCTGAGGCCGCCAGCTCGGCATTGACACCCGCTTCCTTCAGCCACTGCGCGATAAGGAGGGCGGCGTTGTTCATGAAGGAGATGTTGGTCGCCTGCAGGATGACTACCGGGCGGCCGTCGTAGCCGGCCTTCTTGAACAGCTCCTTGGCCTTGGCGATGTCCTGCCCGCCCGAGAGCCAGCCCGCGTTGACATCGCTTTGCATCAGGCCGGTGCAGCCGAAGAGCGAACCGCAGGTGCGGTAATACTTCGGATTGCCGAAGACCGCCTTGAGAATGTCCTCCTGCTTGATCAGGTGCAGCATGGCCTGGCGCGCTTCGACCTTGTCGAAAGGGGGATGCAGCCAGTTGAGCCGGCACATCCCCACGTTGCCGCCCTTGTTCAGAACATCGAGCTTGATGTTCTTGTCGCTCTCGAGCTGGTCCAACAGGTCAATGGGGGGGATCTCGTAGAAATCGATCTCGCCGGCCTTCAGCGCCGCGACGGCGGTCTGCTCGTCGGCCATGTTCTCGATGATGACGCGATCGAGCTTGGCGACCTTGCCGCCCACCATGCCGGACGGGGGTTCCTTGCGCGGCACGTAGTTCGGATTCTTGTCGTAGACGTAGCGCTGGCCGGATGTGGTCTCGCCTTCGTTGAACATGAACGGACCGGAGCCGACCTTGGTCGTCACTTGCTGGTTGGGATCGGTCTCCGCATCCTTCTTGCGCATGATGACCGGGAGGTTGGTCTCGATCTTGCCGAGCGCTTCCAGCACTAATCCATATTGCTCCTTGAGCACGACCTGGAAGGTCTTGTCATCCTTGACCGGCGTATCGGCGACCCGCTTGAACATATGCTGGGCGGCGCCGTCGCGCGCGGACCAACGGCGGATCGAGGCCACGACATCGGCGCTCGTAACCGCCTGTCCGTCGTGGAACTTCAGTCCGTCGCGCAGAGTGAAAGTGTAGGTTTTCTTGTCGTCGGACACGCCCCACGTCTCAACCATCTGTGGCTTGACCTGGCGTTGATCGTCCAAGCCAAACAGCGTGTCATAGATAAGAAGACCGTGATTGCCGGTCATATTCGCCGTCGTCCAGATCGGATCGAAGATCTTGAGATCCCCGTGCAGCACGGCACGCACCGTGCGCGCCTTGCCGGGCCCAGACTGCGCCTTCAGCAAATTCGGGGCGGAGATGGCAGCAGCAGTCGCAACGCTACCTTTGACGAACGTGCGGCGGGACGTAGTCATGTTTCGCCTCCCAGTTTGATCGGCTTCTCAGCATTCTGACGGACTGAGCCAATGTTCTTGTTTTGATGGATTTAGGCATGGCTTGCCTATCGCAGCAAGCGTAAACGGGGCGAAGCTCGGTTCGAGGTCTGGCGCACGCGTGACCCCGACAACAGGGCATCGCGAGGGTCGCGCTGGTGCGGTCGGGCGGGTTGCTCATTGAAAATGGAGGCATCACGACAACGCCGTCAGACCGCATTCATCAATCGGCTAACGTCCGGCTCCAGAAGCGACCTTGCCGCCGGCGCCCGGCCTGCCCTACGCTCTGTTTCGGTCAGCCAAGCGTCGGCGACCACAGCCGGGTTCTACTGAGGATATCGCATGGCTCGCGTCCCCATCTTGCAATCCCCCGAGGAACTGACCGACGACGCCCGTCGCACCGCGGAAAGGATCGTCGATACACGCAAATCTCTGGAAGGCCCCTTCTCAGTCTGGATGCATGCGCCAGAGTGGGCCGAGCGCGTCGCCCATCTGGGCACGCTGGTGCGTTGGGAGGGTACTCTGGAACTGCGACTCCGCACGCTCGCAGCGCTGGTCGTAGGCCGCCACTTCCAGGCTCAATATGTGTGGGGCATCCAGGGCGTGATCGGCGCTGAGCGGAATATTCCCCGATCGACGATTGACGCGATCCGTGACGATCATTCCGATGGAATTCCGCCCGACGACCTGCAGATCATCGACTTCACTCAGCAATTGCTGCGCAAAAATCGCATTGATGAGCCGTTGGCAGGGGCGGTCATGGCTCGGCTGGGACCCGATCAGTATGTGCAGCTAACGACCTGCATCGGTTACTATGCGATGCTGGCGATGACGGTGAACGGCGTCGAACTGCCGCCGAACCCAAAACACGAGGCCTTGAAGATCTGACAGAAGACACTCGGCTCGCGCTGAATGCGCGGTGTGTCGTCACCGCTGAAATTGTCGCATGCCTTCCTCAGGGGATGCGCAGTTGCAGATCAAAGGCCTTGGCCTGGCGGGCCTCACTCAATTGCAGTTGGAATCTGCCCTCCGGTTACACGATGGCTTGAAAAGACTCGAGACTACATTCTTGCAGACCCTAATGTCCGGGCCCGACTTTGCCGCAAGCGATCAATGCGCCTCTGACTTCATCCCCGAAATCCAACGCCGGATCCCACAAGCAGTAGAGGAGCATCACGCGTCCGCCCTGCGTCACCTCCCGCCCTCTCTCAGAGACCAAGGTGACGGCGTACAGTTTCGGCGTATCCCCGTGCGCTCCATTGGCGTGCTGCGTATGCGGCCCCGGCCTGCCCCAGCCGTCGCGTCAGCTCCGGGTCTTGGCGCAGTCGCCGCAGAGCGGCTGCAGCCGTCTCAACGTCAGCTTCAGCCCAACTCATGTCGGCAAAATTATATGTGCCTTGCGGGTCCTCCGCCGGAACAAGCTGATAAGGAATGGGCATACCGTTGTCGGGCGTCAGGAAGTCGACGTTGCCCGACCAGTTCGTGGCCAGCACAGGCAGGCCGCGCAGCATCGCCTCGGCGATGGTCAAGCCGAAGCCCTCGGAGCGGTGCAATGATATGACAACATCGCATTCTTGATAAAGCTCGTCGATTTCGGTGGCGCTCATGGTCCGATCGATGAGGTCGATGTTATGCGCCTTGCGCATTGCATCTCTAATGGCAGTGATGCCGCTCGGAAATGCCGACGTGTTGGATGTCTTCACGACGAGCCGGGTCGCGGGATCGTCACCGAAAGCACTGCGGAAGGCTGCGATGGCGGCAAGCGGGTTCTTGCGGGCGAAGCTCGAGGCCATGTTGAAGATGGTGAGTACGGTGAACGGGCGGCCAGCCCCATGGGCGGTACGCCTCGCTTGCCACCTGCGCAGAGACACTGAGTATGGCACTACACGCACCGGTCGGTCCCCGGCGATACTGATCACCGCAGCCGCGACAAAACTAGACGGCACCCAAATCTCATGAACAAACGCAACACCTTGGCGCCAATCGGCGGGAACGCTCGGAAGTTCCCATGCCCAGCAACCGACGATGTACTTGTCCTGGATCACGCGCCGCCCAAGGCGCAGCATTGCTAGCGGAAGTAGCGGTGAGTTCACATGAAGAAGTAGCGTCCCAGGGCCTTCCGGCGTTTGGGCGCGGACCTCACGCCCTTCGTCGTAGTCCTCGGGCTGCATCAAGGTGGAACCGATGTCGACACCTTCGCACACCAAACCATCCGCCCGAAGCGCGGCGTGACACAGCCTCGCTGACTCTCCCAGACCCGAGGCGGTCCTGAGTGCGCCCACGACCGTAATTGGAGAGCCAGGGGTAGCACCATGCGTAGGTCGTGGCGCAGCCAGCGCTGTTGCCCTGAACATGAGGGTTCGCCGCCAAGCCCGCGGGGTTCGCTGCCAGACTTGCTTGTGGACAAACTTCCTCATATCTCTGCAATCTAAATTCGGGCGCTCGTCGCGCCAAATGAACCAATCTTTGTCGACTTGAAAGACGAGAAAGCGTGCGCATGAGCCTCGGTCGGGTACGCTATCGGGAGATAGAGCGCTGCAGAGCTGGCGGCGGAAGTAATCTGGTGCCGATTCTGAGTCTCGGCCACCAGCAGCTGACTGGAATCTTCCCTCGATCGCGCGACGATACACTTACAACTGGCCCCCTTGAACTTGTATGGTGCCCGGAATCCGGACTCCTACAACTGGCTCATTCATACGAGCCAGAGGAGATGTATGGGGAGAATTACGGGTACCGGTCCGGTCTCAACCAGTCAATGATCGATCACTTGACGCGCAAGATTCGTCACCTCGAGCGCAAAGTCGACCTGAAGCCGTCCGACACGGTTGTCGACATTGGCTCCAATGACTGTACCTCGCTCAAAGCGTATTCAACTCTTGGCCTGAAACGTATCGGCATTGATCCGACTGGAGAGAAATTCCGCCAGTACTATCCCGAGGACGTGCTGTTGGTACCGGACTTCTTCTCCGCAGACGCATACTGGTCGATCAACTCGGCGCCGGCGCGCATCGTCACGTCAATCGCCATGTTCTACGATTTGGAAGATCCAATCGGCTTCGCCCGCCAGGTCGAGGCCATACTGGCAGACGATGGCCTGTGGCATTTCGAACAGAGCTACATGCCCTCTATGCTGCGGTTGTGTTCCTACGACACCATCTGCCATGAGCATCTCGAGTTCTACTCGCTGACCGTAGTAAGCCGCATCCTCGACGCCGCCGGTCTCAAGATCGTCGATGTCCAGATGAACTCGGTCAACGGCGGCAGTTTTGCAGTTACGGCCGCCAAGGCCAAAGCTCGCGCCGCTTCGAATGATGCAGTCATCAATTGGATGCTTGAGCAAGAGGAACGCATGGGACTTAACACCCCACGCCCCTACCGTGAATTCGAGGAGCGCGTGTTCCGGCACCGACAGGACTTGCGTCGGTTGCTGCAGGCGCTCGTCGCTGACGGTAAGCGCGTGTTGGGATATGGGGCATCGACCAAGGGCAATGTCTTGCTGCAATTCTGCGGCATAACCGAGGAGTACGTGAGCGCGATCGCCGACGTCAATTCCGATAAATTCGGCGCCTTCACGCCTGGCACACACATTCCCATCGTATCCGAGGAGCAAGCGCGCGCTATGCACCCTGATTACTTTCTTGTCCTACCCTGGCATTTCAAGGAAGGCATCCTCCGTCGCGAGCAGGCCTTTCTCGATAGCGGCGGCAAGATGATTTTTCCTTTTCCCGAGATCGAGATCGTGTGACCCATTCACGCGCCTGAAATGTCATAGTCAGTGAGCCATCCGATCATGAGCAGGAAACGCGCACTTATCACCGGCATTACCGGTCAGGACGGCGCCTACCTTTCGCATCTTTTGGTCGAGAAAGGGTACGAGGTGCATGGCCTACTGCGGAGAAGTGCCTCCGCCGATGTCGTCAATTCCCGCTTGCGATGGATCGGCGTCGCGGACAAGGTTACCCTGCATGATGGCAATCTAGTCGATCAGGCCAGTATCATACGCGTGCTCCAGATCGCCAAGCCTTCCGAGATCTACAACCTGGCTGCCCAGTCGTTCGTCAAGTCATCATGGCAGCAGCCGTCACTTACCGGAACAGTCACCGGGCTTGGCGCCACCCATATGCTGGAAGCATTGCGAACGGTGTGCCCCGAGGCCCGGTTCTACCAGGCCTCCTCCTCTGAGATGTTTGGAACCGTCCAAGAGCCGGTTCAGTCGGAGACGACTCCGTTTTACCCGCGCTCGCCGTATGCGGCCGCCAAGCTCTATGCCCACTGGATGACCATCAATTATCGGGAGAGCTATGGTTTGCATGCTTCTTGCGGCATTCTCTTCAATCACGAGTCGCCGTTGCGCGGAATAGAGTTCGTGACACGCAAGATCAGCGATGGTGTCGCGCGCATCAAGCTAGGTCTGCAGGAGACGCTCGCCCTCGGAAATCTCGACGCCAAGCGCGACTGGGGACATGCACGTGACTACGTCAAAGTCATGTGGCTCATGCTGCAGCAAGATAAGCCCGACGACTACGTCGCGGCAACGGGACGCACGGCCTCGGTTCGCGAATTCTGCGAGCTTGCCTTCGCGCACGTCGGCCTGCGAGCCGGGGATCACGTTGTCGTCGACCAGCGGTTCCTCCGCCCGGCCGAGGTTGACGTGTTACTCGGCGACGCCAGTAAGGCCCGAGACAAGCTCGGCTGGGAAGCCGAAACGAGTCTTGAACAGCTGGTGGCTGAAATGGTTGATGCAGATCTTGCCCGCCTGAGAACCCACGAGCATCTTTGATCGTGTCTATTCATCCGTGAGCGGCATGTCGTGGCCCAGTCGAATAATTTTAGGGTTCTGATTACCGGAGCCAATGGATTCGTCGGCCCGCATCTTGGCAGCGCCCTGCGCCGCAGGTTTGGCGACAGCATCGTGATTGGCGCGACGTCACGCCTCAAAGGAGTCGATCCGGCGCTCGGCACGATCGAGACCCTCGATATCACCGATGCACAAGCCGTCGGCCAGGCCATTGCGCGTTTCCGACCCACCCATCTCATCCATTTGGCGGGCCTGGCCGCTATCCGCGCCGTGATCGCTGACATATCGGTCGCCTGGCAGGTCCATCTGTTCGGGACCTTGAACATTGCCAACGCCCTTCGCAGCCATGCTCCGCATTGCGTGCTGATCTCTGTCGGCTCGGGCCAGGTCTATGGCGCGAGCGCCCGCTCAGGTCTTGCGCTTGATGAGGGAACCTTGCTGGCCCCGACCAATGGCTACGAGGCGACTAAGGCGGCGGCCGACCTCGCGCTCGGCGCCCTCTCGGCACAAGGTCTCCGCTGCATCCGCATGCGTCCGTTCAACCACACGGGGCCGGGCCAGACCGAGGACTTCGTGATCCCTGCCTTCGCCATGCAGATCGCTCGGATCGAGGCCGGTCAAGGTCCGCCGATCCTGCGCGTCGGCAATCTGGATGCCGAGCGCGACTTTCTGGACGTCCGTGACGTCACGGCGGCCTATGCCTTGGTGGTTGCCAAATCCGACGATATTCCGTCCGGCACTATTCTGAACATCGCGTCGGGTACTCCTCGCCGCATTCGTGACCTTCTCGACCACATGGTCGCGCTCAGCGGCCTGGCCATCACCGTCGAACGGGATCCGGCGCGGATGCGGCCGAGCGATATACCGCGTTTTGTTGGCAAGGCCGAGCTGGCGCATCGGCTCCTGGGCTGGTCGCCAGCGCATCCGTTCGACGGCACACTGGCCGCTGTGCTCAAGCACAGTCGGGCCGTCGTATCCGGGTCTGCTCGATGACAAAGTTCGCCCGTTCATGAGGAATGTCATGCTCGACGTACCATGGCGGTTTCGCCACTTCATCATCGCCTCGGTACGGGGTGAGCTGAAGGCGCGCATCGTCAGGTCGTTCTTTGGCGCAACTTGGCTCATCTTGCAGCCCATGGCCCAGGCATTGATCTTTGCCCTGGTTCTGTCCGAAGTGCTCGGCGCCAGACTGCCGCGGATTGAGAGCAAGGCCGCCTATGCGATCTATGTTCTCTCCGGCATGGCCGCGTGGGGGTTGTTCAGCGAGATCGTCAACCGCTGCCTCGCCATCTTTGTCGACTACAGTTCTTCGATCAAGAAGATCGCCTTCCCGCGCCTATGTTTGCCGCTCATTGTTCTCGGCAGCGCCTTGATCAATCACGCGATGGTACTAGCCGCCAGCATCATCCTGTTCTGCGCTCTTGGACATTACCCCGGC
>CADEFX010000070.1:18038-20439 GCA_902826715.1 uncultured Hyphomicrobiales bacterium
GGTGGGGGTGGCTGTCGGGGGGGGCTGACTGCGCGGCGGTCGCGACCCCCCACCGCCGCAGTTCGCGTTCATCACCGCCCTAAATCCGCTGACGCCGGTCGTCGGCATCTATCAGCGCGCGTTGCTCCCCTATGACGTGCCGGATCTTGGCGCATTGATTGTGCCGTCGATTGTCGCGGCAGGCCTGGTCATGCTCGCCGTCACGCTGTTCCGCCGGGCGAGCCCGGAATTGGTGGATGCGCTATGAGTTCCGTTGTTCTCGACGTGCAAGGCGTCTCAAAGCGTTATGCAACATACAAATCCGCCGCTCATCGCGCGCTTTCGTGGTTTGATATTCCTGTCTCGCCCGAGAGCGAGTTCTGGGCCTTGAAGGACATCACTTTCAAGGTCGATAGCGGCCAGGCCTCTGCAATTATTGGTCCAAACGGGGCCGGCAAGAGCACGCTCTTGAAGTTGATTACCGGGACAGTGCGACCGACATCCGGCACGATCAGGGTTGGCGGCCGCACCCACGCCATTCTCGAACTCGGGCTCGGGTTCAATCCGGAGTTCAGCGGGCGGCAGAATGTGTATATGGCAGGCGGCATGATGGGCCTGTCCGGTACTCAGATAGATCGAGTGATCGACGAGATTGCCGAATTCGCCGAACTGGGGGACTTCTTCGAGCAACCGCTACGCGTCTACTCCAGCGGCATGCAGGCGCGCCTAGCATTCTCCGTCGCCACAGCAGTGCGACCCGATTTGTTGATCGTCGACGAGGTCCTCTCGGTCGGCGACAGCTATTTCCAGCACAAGAGCTTCGACCGCATCCGCCGGTTCAAGGAGGAGGGTTCGTCCATCCTGCTCGTCACTCACGGCATGTCGGACGTGCGGGCCCTGTGCGACCGCGTTATCCTCCTGGACAAGGGGCGCGTTCTAAAAGACGGCGTTCCCGACGAGGTCGTCGACTATTACAACGCCCTCATTGCCGAGAAGGAGAATGCCAAGCTTACAATCGAGCAGCGGCGACAGAAGGGGGGCTGGCTCGTTAGCGAATTCGGGACCATGGAAGCAGTGGTCGATGCATTCGAACTACTCGACGCAAAGGCTCGCACGCCTGTGGCCACAGCGCGAGTTGGACAGAACCTGACCCTGCGAACGCAAGTGCGGGCGGTCAAAGCCTTGCCTCGACTTATTCTTGGACATCGGATTACCGACCGTACCGGCCACGTGGTTTGGGGATCTAACACATGGCATACTCATCAAGCACTTTCCGATATCAAAGCAGGTGACTGCATCGATTTCGAGTTGACGTTTGAATGTAATCTTGGCCCCGGATCGTATGGCTGCAGTTTTGGCCTGGTCAGCTCCGATACGCATCTCGAGAACTGCTATCACAAATCTGATAACAAGATCGTATTCGATGTCGTCAATTCTGACCGAATCTATTTCATTGGTACGAATGCCCTCGATGCTAGATTCCGCGTGATTCCCGGAAGGCCGTCGGCGAGGCGAATAGCAATTGTGGGTACGCCTCGTTCGGGAAACACTTGGTTGAGACTGCTCCTGGCTCGCTTGTACGAGGCAAAGGAGTTTGCTGTTCATCATCCGTCCGACCTCGACTGGGCCAACCTCCCACAAGGGAATACGGTGCTCCAATTGCACTGGTATCCCGAGCAGAGTTTCCAGGAACTGCTGAAGCGTCACGGTTTCGTCCCGGTTGTGCTGGCACGACATCCTCTCGATGTGCTCATTTCAATTCTGCAATTCGCGCCGAAAGAACCTCAAACGGCACGGTGGCTCGATGGAGCTTATGGAAACGACGATGAGTTGCGCGGGCAGTCTCCGAACTCGCAGGCGTTTCTCACCTATGCAACTGGGCCGAGGGCCCGTGCGCTGCTCGGCATCACCTGTGCCTGGTGGGAAATCGACGGTGTGATAAAGTTGCGATATGAAGATCTCGTTGCCGATACTCGTTCCATCCTGGATGACATCACCTCGACACTCGGCGCGCCAAACGTGGCAACAGATGTTGCGATCGACGAAATGCATTTCTCAAAGCTGCAATCCACGACACCTGATAACAATCATTTCTGGAAGGGCCAGCCGGGATTGTGGCGCCAACTTCTGACTAGCGGGTCCGCCGCCCAAATCAGGGCTGCACAGGAGCTTCCATTCGAGCGTTTTGGCTATGCAATCGATGAAGGTGGGAGCACGAATGCTGAGGACGCACTTGCCAAATGGAGAACGTTTTGCTTGTCTCCTATGCCCAGAACTTCGAGGACGTCATCCTCTGGCGTGCATTGAAGCACGTCGAAAAGGGCTGCTACGTCGATATCGGAGCCCAAGACCCACTGATCGACTCCGTCAGCCTATTGTTCTACGAACGAGGCTGGCGCGGCATCCACGTCGAGCCCACGGC
>CADEFX010000071.1 GCA_902826715.1 uncultured Hyphomicrobiales bacterium
CCGCGTCGTGGCCGTGGACGGTGTGCACCTCCCAGCGGAACGAGCGCCACTTCTCGTCCAGCGGCTCGTTGCCGATGACGTCATCGACCTGGCCGTCGAGCTGAAAGCCGTTGCGGTCGATGATCGCGACCAGCTTGGACGCCTTGTGATGGGCGGCGCTGAGTGCGGCTTCCCAGACCTGGCCTTCCTGCATCTCGCCGTCGCCGAGAAGCGCGAAGACGGTGTAGCTCTCGCCGGTGTAGCGCTGGGCGAGACACATGCCGAGCCCGCCCGACAATGCGTGCCCGATGGAGCCGGACGAGAAGTCGATGCCGGGCACCTTGCGCATATCCGGATGGTCGCCCAGCGGACTGCCGAGGCGCGTGTATTCGTCGAGCCAGGCCTTGGGGAAGAAATCGAGGTCGGCGAGAATGGGGAACAGGCCGACAGCGGCGTGGCCTTTGCCCATGAGGAAACGGTCGCGGCCCGGCCATTTGGGCTCCCCGCGACGCACGGTCATCACGTCGTAGAAAAGACTGGCGAAGATCTCCGCGGCCGAAAAGGCCGAGGTGTAGTGTCCGGTCTTGGCGATATCGATGAGGCGGATGGTTTCCAGGCGAACGAACTTGGCTCGGTCCTTCAACATCGCCACGGTATCGGGCGTCGGTGTGTAGTCATTCTGTCCGCGCTGCTCGGGCGGGCGTTTCTGAGCCATTCTCGTCTCCGTTGGCAATGGGCCGAGGGCCCGCTACGCCGTGCCTGTTCGTGCACCAAGGGCCTTCATGGCGGCGATCATCTCGTCCGTGGTGAGCTGTCGCTCGAAATTGCGCGCATGCGCGGCGGCAAGCGTCGGCTCGGCGATCTGCCGCAGCGTTTCGTCGCTTGGGTTGGGCGCGCCGAGAGCCGCGAGGGATTTCGGCAATCCGACCCTGTCGTAGAAGGCGAGGAAGTCGGTCAGGAACGCCTCGTCCCGGCGCTCCAGCACGAGTTGCACGAGGAGGCCATAGGCAACCTGCCAGCCGTGCACCGCTTCGCGCGGTCCGGGGACGCGCGAAAGGCCACGCGTCATCGCATGAGCAATCGACAACCCGCCGCTCTCGAACCCGAGGCCGCTCATGAGGAGGGCGGCTTCGACGACGCGCTCGAATGCTGGATTGGGCTGGCCCGATCCGGCCACCGCCAGAGCCGCCTCGCTATCGGCCCGAATGAGGCGATAGCACTCGCGTGCCAGCGCCACGCCGGCCAGCGACGGTCGGGCGCCGAACATGTTGACGCCGCCGGCCTTCAGGCATTGCTCGGCCTCGAAGGTCTTGGTCAGCGCGTCGGCGATCCCCATGGCCAGGAATTGCCGGGGGGCCTTTGCGATCAATGCTGTGTCGACCAGGACGTAACGCGGGCTCGCCGGGAGATGTCCGACATGCACGAGCTGATGATGGTCGTCGTACACGACATAATTCTTCGAGGTCGGCGCGTCGTTGGAGGCAACCGTCGGGAGGGTGATGAGTGCCGAACCGCGCGCATCGGCGAGTGCCTTGCCGGCATCGATGCCTTTTCCGCCGCCGGCACCGATGACGACGTCTGCCATACCGCTGCCGAACGAGGCTTTCAGCTTCTCGATGCCGTTCGCGGTGACCTCGCCATCGAACGTCAGGAATGCGACAGCGACGCCGGCCTCTTTGCAGGATCGCGACACCGGCTCGCGAACCAGCTCAATGACAAAGCTGTCGGAGACAACAACGGCGGACCGCCCGCATTGCGCGATACACGCGCCAATCTGGGAGATGACCCCTGGGCCCTGGATGTACCGCCCCGGTGCGCCGAATATCAGATGCACAAACTTCCTCCCCGGCCGCTCGTTCATCTATATCATATATCATGCAGGCTCACGTCAACCGCGACACCTCCCCTTGTCCCGCCGTCGCGCGCGGACTACGGTCGCCAGCAAACTGGCCAGTATGCAAGAACGACTGTAACGCAGGGAGCGCCGCGTGCTGAACGTTGAGACAAAGGAGCCGCCCGAACTGTTCTTCGAGGATTTCTCGGAGGGGCAGGAGCTTGCCACCGTCACCAAAGGCCCGATGCTGGTGGGTAATCAGGTCAGGTGGGCCGGCGCCTGCGACAACTACGATTCCGAATGGCATCACGATGAGTACGTCGCCAAGGCGGCGGGGCTGCCGGGCATCATTCTGTCCGGTCCGCTGATGGCGTCCTATCTCCTGACGGCAGTGACCACCGATTGGCTCGGGCGGCATGCGCGCATCGTGCGTTTCTTCGATCAGAATCGCGGGTCCACCATGCCGCGCGACCTTGCGCATTTGAAGGCGAGGGTGAAGCGCACCTACGAGGAGGGCGGCAAGGCCTACGTCGAGATCGACTGCTCCGTCGTGAACCAGAAGGGCGAAGTCACCACGCCCGGCTCCGCGCTGGCCATTCTGCCCAAGCGCGCACGCTGAGCCGAGACAGGAAGATAAACATGTCCGAACCAACGGATGCCGAAGTCGAGACGATGCTGACGGGCCTCATAGGCCCGATCGGCGAGCCGGCAACGATGCCGGTGGAATGGGGTGCCGCGCGGCGCATGGCCTTGGCACTCGACAATTTCGATCCCATCCATTTTGACAAGCAGGCGGCCATCGCGCGCGGCTATCGCGGCATCGTGGCGCCGTGGCCGCTGCTATGGTCGTGGTTCTTCAACGCGACCATCTACTCGCACGACTTCCCGTTCGGCAAGGCGACGGTGCACGGCCAGGACGATTACGAGTTTCACGAGCCCATGATTGTCGGCGACGACATCACGGTGCACACCGCGATCACCGCCGCGCAGTTGAAACAGGGCCGCGTGGGCCGGCTGGGGCAGGTCGTGTCCGAACGCCGCTTCGTCAATCAGAATGGCCAGTTGTGCGCCATCCTCAAGACCACGCTGTTTCGCCGTTAGGATCGCCGCATGACCGAGGCTGCCCCGCAGTCGCCCGCTTCACCGCTGGCGCACGTCCGTGTTCTGGATCTGACGCGCGTGCGTGCAGGGCCCCACGCCGTGCGGCAGCTCTCGGACTGGGGCGCGCGCATCATCAAGGTCGAAGGCCCCTTTGACGACGACATGACGGGCTCGCGCGACGGGTCCGACTTCCAGAATCTGCATCGCAACAAACGCTCGATCGTGCTTGACCTCAAGCTCCCAGCCGGCGTTGAAGCTTTGCGCAGGCTCGTCGCCAACGCCGACGTCCTGATCGAGAATTTCCGGCCCGACGTGAAGCATCGCCTCGGCATCGACTACGAGGCGATGCGTGCAGTCAATCCACGGCTGGTCTACGCCAGCATTTCCGGGTTCGGGCAGAACGGCCCCTACCGCGAGCGGCCGGGTTTCGACCAGATCGCACAAGCCATGGGCGGGCTCATGTCGATTACGGGCGAGCCTGGGCAGGTGCCGCAGCGCGCCGGCATTCCGGTGGCCGATCTCTGCGCCGGCCTCTACTGCGCGCTCGGCGTGCTCATTGCGCTCGTCGAACGCAACGTGACGGGCAAAGGCCGCTGGGTGCAGACGTCGCTGCTGCAGGCGCAGGTCGCGATGCTGGATTTCCAGGCCACCACCTGGCTCGTGGACGGGAAGGTGCCGGCGCAGATCGGCAATCGCCATCCGTATTCGACGCCGATGGGTGTGTTTCCGGCGGCCGACGGTAACGTCGTGATCGGCGCGTCGGGACAGGAGCAATACAAGAAGTTCTGTGCGGTGCTCGAAGCCAGCCACTTGCTGACGGACGAGCGGTTCGCCACGGCCGAGGCGCGCACGCGCAACATCGAGGCGTTCACTGCGGTCGTGTCGGCGGAGACACGCAAGCATTCGATGTCCACTCTGGTCGATCGCTTCAACAGCGCCGGCGTTGCGTGCGGACCCATCAATGCCATGGACCAGGTGTTCGCCGATCCGCAAATCAAAGAGTCGGGTATCGTCCGCGCGCTGCAACACCCGCGGCTTGGGTTGCTCAATCTGCTGAGCTCGCCTATCGAGATGTCCGGCATCCGTCCGGTGATGGCCAAGGTGGCACCGGAGAAGGGTGGCGAGACCGATGACATCCTGCGCGAGGCGGGTGTCAGCGATGAGGACATCCGGAAGCTCCGGGCGGCACGGGCCGTGCTGTAGCGCGAGATCCGGCTGAGGATCTTGAACCCGCGATATTGGCGGGGAAATACCGAGGAGCCAATTGGCGAGATTGTGGTCGGCCGCTGCGATGGCCGATCATTGCCGACGCTTGCCATTCGGTGTATTTGATGGAATATAGCGAAGACCGGTCGATGACCTCGCCGACATACCGCAGGAGAGCTTCCAGGATGGTTGATAGACGCACGTGGCTCGGCCGAATCGCCGTTGCGGCGACCGTGGTTCTGGCTTGGAGCGCTTTCCAGGTGCCGGTCGCGGCGCAGAAGGCACAGGACGACCTTGTGATCTTTGCGGCAGCCAGTCTCAAGAACGCCCTGGATGCGGCCAATGCACAGTGGCAGACAGACACGAACAAGACGGCGAAGATTTCATACGCGGCGAGTTCCGCATTGGCGAAGCAGATCGAGCAGGGCGCGCCAGCGCAGATGTTCATCTCGGCCGATTTGGACTGGATGGATCATCTCGCCGGCAAGAGCCTCATCAAGGCCGATACGCGCTCGAGTTTCCTGGGCAATCGCATCGTTCTGGTTGCGCCCAAAGACAAAGCCCAGCCGATCGAGATCAAGGCCGGGTTCGATCTCGCCAAAGTTCTGGGCGATGGGCGCCTGTCCATGGCCAACGTGGATTCAGTTCCGGCCGGCAAGTACGGAAAGGCGGCGCTGGAGAAGCTCGGCGTGTGGGCGAGCGTGTCTGGCAAGGTCGCTCAAGCTGAAAATGTCCGGGCGGCGCTACTGCTTGTTTCTCGCGGCGAAGCGCCGGCGGGGATCGTCTACCAGACGGATGCGGCGTCCGATCCAAGCGTCACCATCATCGGTACTTTTCCCGCAGACAGTCATCCGCCGATCATCTATCCGATCGCGCTGACGGCAAATGCCGATCATCCCGATGCCGCTGCGTTTCTGGCGTTCCTGAAATCAGCGAAGGCCAAGCCGTTCTTCGAAGCGCAAGGCTTCACGGTGCTGACGCCGGGACAATCCTGACGGGGCCTTACGCTGCGCCGCTTTGCGCGTGTCGCTGCCGCGGCAGCGACGATTTGAGAGCCTTGATGTCGGCAGCCGTCGCCGTGGCGGCTGCGACCTCGATGGAGCGATAGCGGCTCACCACGTCGCGGCCGAATTCCGTCAACCGCGCGCCGCCGCCGCCGGAGCCGCCCATCTGCTTTTCCACCAGGGGCTTGCGGAAGATCTGGTTGATCTCATCGACGAGGAGCCAGGCGCGGCGATAGGACATCCCCATTTCCTTGCCGGCGGCGGAGATGGAGCCGTGCTTTGAGATCAACTCCATGAGCGTCACTTTGCCGGGGCCGAGATTGCCGCATTCTCCGAAATCGACGCGAATGGTGAGAACGGCTTGACGCGCCTCATCCTGGTTTCCCTGTGCTAGGGCCTTTGCCTGTTTGCCGTGCCGCCTTGGTGCTATGCGCATCGCCGTACCCGCCCGATCGAAGGAGCAAGCGGCAAAGTATCATGGCGGCGAGATGTCCCGACAGAGGCTGATACAAGCCGTCGGGCATTTGGGGCGGGCGCTCGATATGAAAAAAGGGCCGCCGGACGTGTCGGCCGCCCCCGCTCTCAATCGTCATCACACCAGAGCCTGGGTTTCGCGTGGTGCAGCCACCCGACCAGCGACGCGCTTCAACTCCAGCCGCAAGACAATGAGGGGATCGGACATGAATACCGTGCTTCTTATCGCGCAGATCGTCTGCTACAGCGTCGGCATCGTGTCGGCGACCCTGAATATCGCCAGCGTGGTACGCCAGTGGCGCATGATCACGGACCGGATCGAAGACGTGCAATAGCCGTGGCCTCGGGAGGTGGCCGCCTTGAGCCCGCGCCGTTACGGCACCGGCGCGGCAATGAATGCCGCGCCGCGCTTCAGGAAGTGTTCAGGCCTTGGCTTTCTTAGCCTTCTTGGCGACCTTCTTCTTGGACGTCTTCTTGGCCTTCTTGTCCAGCATGCACATGTTCTTGGCTGCATCATACGTATAGCCGGCACGGCACATCACAAACAGAGACTCGAGGCTCTGAGCCTGGGCCCCGGGCGTGCCGGCACCCATCGCAGCGCAAACGATCGCAGCTAGCAGTACGCAACGTTTCATTGGTGTGTTCCCCTCGCTATCGCTCGCTGTAAACGAGCAAATTTATTCTGCCATGACACGTTCCACCCCAAAAGTTGTCCGCATGAGGTAGGCGGTGGGATACGCTCCAGCGTGTCCGCTACGTCACTAACAACCGTGCCGCCCGCCCCATGCTTGGCGATCGGCGGTCGCCGTCCCCCGGCGTGCCATCGAGAATCCAGCCGTCTTGTCCGGCTTCCACCAGACCGTCTCGGCCCGCCCAATTACCCGGCAACCTGCTTATCTCTCGTGCCTTGACACAGGCTCATAACCAAGTGCGAAGTATGCAAGTCCACGAGATTGGAGGCGAATTTCTGGTATTGCTGTCGTTTTGGGCTGTCAGGGGGCCCTGACCAAGAGTTCGGCAGGCCGTGAAATGCGCAAGTTGGGTCAGGCATGGGGAGTATTGTATGGACCGCAGAAAGTTTCTGAAATCTTCGCTCAGTGTCGGGGCTGTGGCTGCCAGCGGCGGGCTCGCCGCGCCGGCATTGTCACAAGGCGCTGCCGCCAAGACGCTCAAGTTCGTGCCGCAGGCCAATCTCGCCAACTTCGACCCGGTCTGGGGCACGCAATACGTCGTCCGCAATGCCTCCCAGCTTGTCTGGGACACGCTCTATGGGCTCAACAGCAAGCTCGAGCCGAAGCGCCAGATGGTGGCGAGCGAAGAAGTCTCCGCCGATGGGCTGACCTGGACGTTCAAGCTGCGCGACGGCTTGAAATTCCATGATGGTGAAAAGGTGCTGGCTAAAGACGTGGTCGCATCGATCACGCGCTGGACCAGCCGTGACGCCATGGGCCAGATGCTCAAGGCCATCAACAAGGAGCTTACCGCGGTCGACGACACCACCATCAAGTGGGTGCTGGCGAAGCCTTATCCCAAGATGCTCTACGCGCTCGGCAAGGTCGGCACGCCCTGCTGCTTCATCATGCCGGAGCGGATCGCCAAGACCGACCCCTTCAAGCAGATTGAAGAGTATATCGGGTCCGGCCCCATGAAGTTCGTGCGCGCGGACTGGAAACCCGGTGCCATCGCCGCCTTCGAGAAATTCGGCGACTACGCGCCGCGCAACGAGCCCAGCGACTGGTGGGCGGGCGGCAAGGTCATGAGTTTCGATCGCGTCGAGTGGATCATCATGCCTGATCCGGCGACGGCTTCGGCCGCCTTGCAGTCGGGTGAGATCGACTGGTGGGAAACTCCGCTGACCGATCTTGTCCCGGTGCTCAAGCGCAACCGCAACATCAAGGTGGATATCGCCGATCCGCTCGGCAACATCGGCTCTTTCCGCCTCAACCACCTGCATCCTCCGTTCAACGACGTGAAGGTGCGCCGGGCCGTGCAGATGGCCCTGAGCCAGGAGGACTACATGCGTGCGATGTCCGGCTCCGACACTGCGCTGTGGAGCAAGCTCGGCAGCGTGTTCACGCCCGGCACCGCGACTTTCAGCGATGCGGGCGGTGAGGTGCTGACGGGACCGCGCAACATCGACGGTGCCAAGAAGCTGCTCGCCGAGGCGGGCTACAGCGGCCAGCCGGTGACGTGCCTCGTGGCCCAGGATCAGCCGCCGCTCAAAGCCATGGGCGAGGTCACGGCTGACCTGCTGAAGAAAATCGGCATGACGGTGGACTTCGTCGCTACCGACTGGGGCACCGTAGGCCAGCGCCGCGCCTCCAAGAACCCTCCGGGGCAGGGCGGCTGGGGCATGTTCCATACGTGGCATGCCGGTGCCGACGCCGCCAACCCGGCGGGGCACATCGCCTGCCGCGCGGGGGGAGAGAAGGGCCCGGCCTGGTTTGGTTGGCCCGACGATCCGAAGGTCGAGGAAGGCGTCGCGCAGTGGTTCGACGCCAAGTCGCCCGAGGAGGAGAAGGCAGCCATGGCCGTCGCCAACAAGGCGTCCATGGAGAGCGTGACCTGGATTCCAACCGGCTTCTACAAATCCTTCCAGGCCTGGCGCAGCAATCTTGAAGGCGTCTCCGACGGGCCGCTGCCCTGGTTCTGGGGCGTCAAGAAGTCATAAGTCTGCTTGGCCCTCTCCGCGCCTTGCGGGGAGGGCCCGAGGGCCTCCATGCTCACCTACATCGTGCGCAGGCTGCTTTCGACCGTGATGGTGATGGCCATCGTCGCGCTGTTCGTGTTCAGCCTTCTCTACATCGCGCCCGGCGATCCGGCGGCCGTCATCGCCGGTGAGCAGGCGAGCCCGGAAGACGTGGAGAAGATCAGAACGGCGCTCGGCCTGGACCGCCCGTTCGTCGTGCGCTTCACCGAATGGGCGTGGCAGATCGTACGCTATCAGAACCTCGGCACGTCCATGTTCACGGGACTGCCCGTCACGGAGCTCATTGTCCAGCGCATCGAGCCGACGCTGTCGCTGGCCGTGCTCACGCTTATCGTTGCCATCGTCATAGCCGTGCCGATGGGGATCGTTGCCGCATGGCAGGCCGGCGGCTGGATCGACCGCTTCGTGATGGCGTTCGCGGTCGCCGGATTCTCCGTCCCGGTGTTTGTCGTCGGCTACTTGCTGTCTTACTTCTTCGCGCTTTACCTCGAGTGGCTGCCGACTCAGGGGTACACACCCATCAGCCGGGGCCTGTGGCCGTGGCTGGAGAACTTGATCCTGCCCACGATCGCGCTCGGCTTCGTCTATATTGCGCTGATTGCCCGTATCACGCGCGCGACGATGCTTGAAGTGCTGTCGCAGGACTATGTCAGGACCGCCAAGGCCAAAGGCGTCGGTCAAGGCAGCATTCTGTTCCTGCACGCCCTGAAAAACGCGGCCGTTCCCATCGTCACGGTCATCGGCATCGGCGTGGCGCTGCTCATTGGCGGCGCGGTGGTGACCGAAAGCGTGTTCGCGATCCCGGGTCTCGGACGTTTGACGATCGATGCCATCGTGCGGCGCGACTATCCGGTTATCCAGGGCATCGTGCTGATGTTCTCGTTCGTGTATGTGATCGTCAACCTGTGCGTCGATCTCGCCTACACGGCGCTCGACCCGAGGATCCGCTATTGATGCAAGAGAGCGCGGCCACCAGCCAAGTCCCCGGCGCTGCCGCGCCGCTGCCCGATATCCTGCCGCCCGTGAAGGTGCGTCGCGGGCTCTCGGGATTCATATACCGGCACCCGAGCATGGCGATCGGTGGCTTCTTGCTGCTCATCCTGATTTTCATTGCGGTCTTTGCGCCCCTTCTGGGTACCGGCGACCCCAATGCCATTGCGCCTGCCAGACGCAACCGCGAACCGTCCGCCGAGTTCTGGTTTGGTACGGATCCGTTCGGCAAAGATATATACGCACGTGTCCTCTACGGCGCGCGGATATCGCTGATCATCGGATTCTCGGTGGCGCTGCTTGCCTCGATCGCGGGATTGGCCATAGGCCTCGTGTCGGGCTTCATACGCTGGCTCGACGGCATCATCATGCGCATCATGGATGGGCTGATGTCGATCCCGTCCATTCTTCTCGCCGTTGCGCTGATGGCGTTGACGCGCGCCAGCGTGGAAAACGTGATCATCGCCATTACGGTTGCCGAGATTCCGCGGGTGTCGCGACTCGTGCGCGGTGTCGTGCTGTCGCTGCGCGAGCAGCCCTACGTGGATGCGGCGATCGCCGCGGGGACCCGCACGCCCCTGATCATCCTGCGTCACATCCTGCCCAACACGATCGCGCCAGTGACTGTGCAGGCAACATACATTTGCGCTTCGGCGATGATCACGGAAGCGATCCTGTCGTTCATCGGCGCCGGGGTGCCGCCGACGATCGCTCCGTCCTGGGGGAACATCATGGCTGACGGGCGAGCGCTGTGGGAGGTGAAGCCCTACATCATCTTCTTTCCCGCGGTTTTTCTGTCTTTGACCGTCCTGGCCGTCAATTTGCTTGGCGACGGTTTGCGCGATGCCGTCGATCCGCGCATGGCCAAGAGGCTCTAGTGTGATGATCGAGAAGTCCGCATCGTCACGCTGGTCTGGGTTCGGGAGCGGACTTCTCGATCTGAATCACACTAGCAACACAAGTTTTCTAGTGTCCTTCAGATCGCAAAATTCGTTCCGGACTGGCTGCACGCTAAGACGAATTTTGCGATCAGGACACTAGATCCCGCCATGGCCCTGCTCGAAGTCGAGAACCTGCAGACGCACTTCCGCACGCCGGAGGGCGTCAATCGCGCTGTCGACGGAGTCTCCTTGAGGCTGGAGGCCGGCGAGACACTCGCCATCGTCGGCGAGTCGGGTTGCGGCAAATCCGTGACCGCCATGTCGATCCTGCGCCTTATCGCCCAGCCACCGGGAAAGATCGCCGGCAACATCCGTTTCCAAGGCCGGAGCCTGCTCGACGTTTCGGAGCGCGAGATGCGATCGATCCGCGGCAACGACATCTCGATGATCTTCCAGGAACCGATGACGTCGCTCAATCCGGTGCTGACGGTCGGTCGCCAGATCGTGGAGACGCTGCTCCTGCACCAGGATTTAAGCAAGGACGCCGCCAGCCAGCGGGCCATCGAGATGCTGCGCCTCGCCAATATTCCCGAGCCCGAGCGGCGGCTCGCCCAGTATCCGCACGAGCTCTCTGGTGGCATGCGCCAGCGCGTCATGATCGCCATGGCGCTCGCCTGCGATCCTAAGCTGCTGATTGCGGACGAGCCGACCACAGCATTGGATGTGACGGTGCAGGCGCAAATTCTCGACCTGATGCGGCAGCTGAAGGAAAAGACCGGGACCGCCATCATTCTCATCACGCACGATCTGGGCGTGGTTGCCGAGATGGCCCAGCGCGTCGTCGTGATGTATGCGGGCAAGACCGTCGAGGAAGCGACGGTCGCGGATCTGTTTGCTCACCCCCGTCATCCCTACACAAAGGCATTGCTTGGTTCCATGCCGCGGCTTGCCGGCTCGCGGGCCAAGGACGGCCGCAAGCGTCTGTCCGAGATCCGCGGCGTCGTTCCGGCGCTGACGACGAAGATCCCCGGGTGCATCTTCGCTCCGCGATGCGTGCACGCGACGCAGCGCTGCCGTGACGGCTATCCGCCGCTGGAAGAGAAGGCCGCCGGCCATTGGGCCGCGTGTTGGGAAGCCGAACGCCTCGCGGAGGCTGCCGCGTGAAGCCGCCTTCCTCTCCCGTGCTCGAGGTCAAGAACCTCACCAAGAACTTTCCTGTCCGCAGGGGCCTGCTCAGCCGGACGATCGCCAACGTGCATGCGGTGGATGGCGTCAGCTTCTCCATCGGCGACAGCGAAACGCTGGGCCTCGTCGGCGAGTCCGGATGCGGCAAGTCCACGGCCGGAAAGCTGATCCTGAAGCTGATCGAACCCACGGGGGGCGAGATCCGGCTCTCGGGGGAGCCCATCGAGGGCATGAGTGCCGGCGCCATGCGCTCGAGGCGCCGAGCCATGCAGGTGGTGTTCCAGGACCCTTACTCCTCGCTCAATCCGCGCATGCGCGCCCGCGACATTGTCGCCGAGCCGCTGCGCAATTTCGAGCGACTGCTGCAGAGCGAAGTCGACGAGCGCGTCGCCGAACTGTTCGAGAACGTCGGCCTGCGCCGCGATCAGCTCGCACGCTATCCCCATGAATTCTCGGGCGGCCAGCGCCAGCGTCTCGTCATCGCCCGCGCGCTCGCGCTCCGGCCGAAGCTCATCATCTGCGACGAGCCCGTATCCGCGCTCGACGTTTCAGTGCAGGCCCAGGTGATCAATCTGCTGATCGACCTGCAGAAGGAATTCGGGCTCGCCTACCTGTTCATCGCGCATGATCTGGCCGTGGTGGAGCACATCAGCCATCGCGTCGCGGTCATGTACCTCGGCCGCATCGTGGAACTGGCCGACAAGGAGTCGCTCTTCGCCGCGCCACAACACCCTTACACCGAAGCGCTGCTATCGGCGGTGCCCGTTCCCGATCCCAGCGTAGTCCCCAAGCGCATCATTCTGCAGGGCGACGTGCCGAGTCCCATCAGGCGGCCCCCTGGCTGTCATTTCCACACCCGATGCCCGTATGCGTTCGATCGCTGCAAAACCGAACGGCCGGCGATGCGCGAGGTCAAGCCCGGGCACTTCGCGGCTTGTCACCTGCGCGATGGTCCCGTCGCGCAAGATATGTGAGGAACCGATGTCGAGGATCGTCACAGTCGGAGCCGCCCAGGTCGGTCCCATCGCGCGCTCGGAAACGCGCGCGCAGGTCGTCACGCGCCTCATCGCCCTCATGCGCCAGGCCAAGGCTGCGGGCTGCGACATCGTCGTCTATCCCGAGCTCACCCTCACGACGTTCTTCCCGCGCTGGTACATGGAGGACCAGACGGAGGTTGACAGCTTCTTTGAGCGCGAGATGCCGTCCAACGAAACGGCGCCGCTGTTCAACACGGCACGCGAGCTCGGCATCGGCTTTCATCTGGGCTACGCGGAGCTGACGCAGGAGGGCGGCCGGGCGCGCCGCTTCAACACGGCCATTCTCGTCGACAAGGCCGGCGCCATCGTCGCTAAATATCGCAAGGTGCATCTGCCCGGCCACGCCGAGCACGAGCCGTACCGGCAATTTCAGCATCTGGAGAAGCGTTACTTCGAGGTCGGCAATCTCGGCTTTCCGGTCTGGCGTGCGTTCGGTGGCGTTGTCGGCATGTGCATTTGCAATGACCGGCGATGGCCGGAAACGTATCGGGTGATGGGATTGCAAGGCGTCGAGATGGTCCTGCTCGGCTACAACACGCCGCTGCACAATCCGCCGGCGCCCGAGCATGATGCGCTGGCCAACCATCACAATACGCTCGTGATGCAATCGGGCGCCTACCAGAACGGGACCTGGGTCGTCGGCGTGGCGAAGGCCGGCGTCGAGGAAGGCGTCATGCAGATCGGACAATCGCAGATCATCGCGCCGTCAGGCGAGACGGTGGCCATGTGCTCGACGCTTGGGGACGAGTTGATTGTGGCGCGCTGCGACCTCGATCTGACGGTCTCGTACAAGACAACGATCTTCAATTTCGCCAAGCACCGCCGGCCGGAGGCTTACGGCCTTATCGTCGAGCGCACCGGCGCCCGGCCGCCGGACTGAGCGATCGGCGTATCAAACCGCTCGTGACAATCGACGATCCTGCGCTAGCGATCGCGAAAGCTCCCGGGCGTGACGCCGAGAATGCGCCTGAAGTGACGGTGCATGTGGCTCTGATCGGTAAAGCCAGTAATGGCCGCCACCTCTGATATCGCGTGCCCCTTCAGCAGCAGGCTGCGGGCTCGCTCCACGCGCGAGCGCAGGAAGAACTGGTAGGGCGAGAGTCCCGTCGTGCGGCGGAACTGGCGTGAGAAGTGCCATTGGCTCAAGCCAAGCTCGGAGGAGATGTCGAGCAGCGACATGCACTGCTCTCCCGTCACCTGCATCATTTCGATTGCGCGGCGCGATTGCTCGTACGTCATGCGCGCAGCCGGTCGGCGGCCGATGTCGCGGGCGCCGCCTCCCAGAAACAGATAGCCTGCCAGGAGAGTGCCCAGCGAAGACAGGTGAAAGTCGTCGATGGTGTCGTGGCCAAGAAGCTCCCGCCGGATGCTGAGCCCGACATTGGCGACGAACGGATCGGGCTGTGCGGTCTTTGCGTGCCGCTCGGCGATGGCAGCAGGGGCTTCGATGGCGTTGCGGAAAAAAGAGTGATCGAAATGCAGGATCACGACTTCCCGGGCACCTCCCCAACTTGTCGCATGCTCCTCGTAGCCCGGAATGACATCGACCTGATCGCAGGCGACCAGATCGGGTCGGCGGGACTGGCGGAGTGGAATGGAGATTTGCACTGACTCATGAGCGTGGCGAACAAGGCCTTCACGCTTGAGGCTCGCGTGATAGTAAAGGCTCAAACCGTTGACGTGGCGATGGAAGTGACGACCTTGAGCCTTGGCGCCTAACGTCGCATTTGCCACAGACTCGCGCCTCCCACAGTCTTGCCGGGGCCCGCACGATGCGTGCCCGCCATCCGCACGCTGCGCATCCGGTAAAACCGGTGTAGCTTACGCATACAGGTCAGGACAGCAAGATCGTACAAGACTGCACTCCGAACAAGCACATAGCCTGCCTGCAAAGCAATGGTCACCGGGCATCCGGCCCGGCGCTGGAGGAAACCCCGAAATCGGAGGAATGGCACCGTGAGACCGGTCCCCCTACACTGCGGAATGAAGACGGTGCTTGGCTCCGTGACTCGGCTCCTTGCTCGTTCGGCGCTCAGCGCCGCCATAGCTGCTGGTTCCCTCGGACTGGTCAGTCGGCACGCACTGGCGCAGGCTGATTTGGGCGAGCTGGAGAAAGCCGCCCGTCAGGAAACGCCCATGACGTGGTATGTGTCGTTTTATGGCACCGAGATCGCCGAGAAGGCGGCGGCGGCATTCTCGACCAAGTATCCAGGCCTGACCGTCAAGGTCGTGCGCGCCACCACGGGCGGCACGTTCCAACGCCTCAATCAGGATCTGCGCGCCAATAACGTGGTTGCCAGCGTCGTCACCATGAGCGGCATCGGTGACCATTATGGCGAGCTGTTGCGCGGCAAGCACCTTGCCGAATTCACGCCGAAGATGGCGGACAAGATTATCGAGCAATTCAAGCCGACGATCGTGCCGAACTACGTCTACCCCATGGCCGGCGGCCTGATGGCTATGGCCTACAACAACAAGAACGTCAGCGCGGCCGACGCGCCCAAGGCCTGGAGCGATTTCGCCGACCCGAAGTGGAAGGGGAAGATTGCCGTCGGCGATCCAGGTTTCAGCGGCTTCGATGCGGCGCTCGTTGCCTGGCTGTCGGTTGAGAAGGGATGGGATTACTTCAAGGGCATGAAGGCCAACGATCCGCTGGTGCAGCGCTCAACGTTCGACTCCATCACCTCTCTCAGCTCCGGAGAACGGCTGATGGCGCCGATGCCCGACGGGGTCGCCGCCCCCGCTATCGAGAAGGGCAATCCCGTGACGGTCGTGTATCCAACCGATGGTTCACTGCTCATAATGGGCTTCACCTCGGTCATGAAAGGCGCGCCACAGCCCAACACGGCCAAGCTGTTCACTGAATTTCTGCTCGGCCCGGAGCACGCGAAAATCCTGATCGAGAACTACTACGACCCGGCGACCCTTGGTGCCGAGCGTGAGCTCGTGGGCGGCAAGAAGCTCAAGGACATTAAAATCGTGCCGCTGCTGCCGTCAGCCGAGTACGCCACACTCCTGAAATCGTCGACGGACCAGTGGCGTGATCTGTTCGGCGGCTGAAGGTACGTTGCGAGGCGACGGCACGACGAGCCATCGCCTCGCTAAGCACGCTGCCGAGCATCTGGGCTTCGGGAGATGTCAACGACCGTGAAGCTCCCGCACTCTCGCCAAGACGACGCCGCGGCGCCCGCGCGCGCGCGGCGTGGCATGGCGGCATTTCGGCCGCAGAGCCTTGTTTGGCTCGCACTTGCCTTCATACTGATCGCGCTTGTTGCCAACCCGCTGGTTCAGCTCGTCTCCATCAGTTTCGAGGATCCAGCCTCCAGGGGTTGGACCATCCAAAATTACATCGACGCATTCAGCCGCGTGCGCTACGTGCGCGCCTTCGGTAACTCGATGTGGCTGGGGGTTTGCGTTGCTGCTCTAGCCTTGGCCTTCGGCGTACCCATAGCTTGGGCCGTCTCCAGGACGGACATGCCCATGAAAGGTCTTGTCCGCGTACTTGTGCTTGCAACATTTGCGACGCCGCCATTTCTGGGTGCCATCAGCTGGATCCTGCTCGCCGGTCCCAACGCCGGCTGGCTCAATCGCGCCTTCGTGGAGCTGCTCGGCGTACAAGCCGGGCCGCTCAACATCTATTCGTTCTACGGCCTGGTCTTCATCATCGCGCTTTATTCGTTCCCGTACGCGGTCGTGTTCACGACGGCTGCCCTCGAGATGATCTCGAGCGAGATGGAAGATGCCGCCAACATCCTGGGCGCCAGCCGCTTCACGCTGACTTACAGAGTGACGCTGCCGCTGGCGCTACCCGCCATCCTCGCCTCCGCCATCGTCATTTATCTCGACGCCATCTCGCTCATCAGCTCGACGATCATGATAGCGCTGCCGGCGCGTATAAATCTGATCCCGTTGCAACTCTGGGAGTTCTTCGGCTACCCGCTCCAACTCGAGGTGGCCGCTGCCTATTCGCTGCCGCTGCTCCTGGTGACCGTCGGCCTGTTCTTCGTCCAGCAGGTCATCTTGGGGCGCCGGGGATACGTGACCCTGACCGGCAAGGGCGGCGAGCGACGCCTCATCAAGCTCGGGGCTTACCGTTGGCCGGTCTTGGGCTTCTGCCTGGCCATCCTCACGCTGTCGGTGTTCCTGCCCTATCTCGTCTTGCTTCAGGCGGCGCTGGCCAAAGCTTGGGCGCGAGGACCCAGCCTCGGCAACCTGACGTTCGATAACTTCGCGCACCTCCTGTTTCAGCATCCGCATGCCGCGCAATCGATCGTGAATACGTTCGTGTACTCATCCGCAGCCGCCACGTTCGCCGTCGCCCTCGCGCTGTCGATTGCCTACATCGTCAAACGCAAGCTGGTGCCTTTTGCGCAGGCCCTCAGCATCGTCGCCATGACGCCGATCGTCGTGCCCGGCATCATCATGGCCATCGGCTTCTACGCCGCCTACGCGCCACCGCCTGTGGCACTGGCAGGCACGGCCCTGATCCTGATCCTGGCCTTCACCACACGCTTTCTGCCGGTCGCCTACGCCAACGCCAACGCTGCCATCGGCAGCATCAACCCGGAAATGGAGGACGCCGTGCGCATCCTCGGCGGCGGGCGCTTCGTCGCCTTGCGTCGCGTTCTCATCCCGTTGCTGAAGCGCAGCCTGATGGGTGCTTGGCTGCTGGTCTTCATCATCTCGTCGCGCGAGGTCAGCTCGGCGCTGTTCCTCTACGGCCCGGATACACGCACCATGTCGGTGCTTTTCTTCGATCTGACCGAAGGCGGACGTTTCGAACATCTTTCCGCGCTCGGAGTCATTCTTCTGATTACCGTCCTGTTCTTCGTCACCTGCGGGCAGCTTCTGATCGGCCGGGATTTCATGCTGCGGCGGGGAGGTAGTGGCGGATGACCAAACTCAAGATCACCAACGTCGGGCGCGATTACGGCAACACCCCCGCGGTCGAGGACTTCTCGCTGGACATCGCGGACGGCGAATTCATCTCGCTGTTGGGGCCGTCCGGCTGCGGCAAGACGACGATGCTGCGCATGATCGCGGGCTTCATCGAGCCGAGCCGCGGCACCATTGCCTTGAACGGGCAAATGATCTCCTCGCCTTCGGCCGTCCTACCGCCGGAGCATCGCTCCATGTCGATGATCTTCCAGAGCTATGCCATCTGGCCGAACATGACGGTCTACCAGAACGTTGCATTCGGCTTGGAACTGCGGAAGGTGCCGGCGAGCGAGATCAGCAGGCGCGTGGGCGAGATGCTGGAGGTGGTGCAACTGACGGTGCAGGCATCGCGCTATCCCGCCGAGCTGAGCGGCGGCCAGCAGCAGCGTGTGGCACTGGCGCGCGCGGTCATCGTGCAGCCGGAAGTCCTGCTGCTCGACGAACCCCTGTCCAATCTCGATGCCAACCTGCGCGAGGAGATGCGGCTCGAGATCCGCCGCATGCACAACGAATTCAAGATCACCACGGTCTACGTCACCCACGACCAGGCGGAGGCGATGGTGGCCTCCGACCGCATCGTCGTCATGAGCAAGGGACGGGTCGAGCAGATCGCCTCGCCCCGCGAGATCTATCGGTCGCCGGCCACCCGCTTTGTCGCGAGCTTCATCGGGCGCACGAACTTTCTCACGGGCCGGCGCAACGGAGCGGCGTTCGAATTCTCGGCTTTCAAGATCCCGTCGGACAGGCTTCCATCCGCATCCGAACGAGACCAGGTCGTGGTGTCGCTGCGTCCCCACAGTGTCGGCGTCGTGCCGCGCCGGGCCTCGCCTCCGGATGGCCGGTTGATCTCCATCGACGGCAGCGTCGTCGACCGTGCCTATTTCGGCGATCACTGGGATTATTCGATCAAGCTGGCAGACGACTCGATGCTGATTGCCTCGGTCGAGCCCTATCTGGAATATCAGATCGGCGACAACGTCTCCCTCGACATCGATCTTGAACACCTGTCGGTCCTCACCGACGCGACAACTTGACGACGTAGACAAAAAACAGGAGAAATTCACATGCGCGCCATTGTCGTGCCCAAGCTCGGCGGACCGGACGTCCTGACGCTGCGCGAAGTCCCTGACCCCAAGCCCGCCGACGATCAGGTCGTCGTCAAGCTGAAGTACGCCGGCGTCTCGTTTGGCGATGTGTACCAGCGTGAGGGTACCTACCGCGCAGGCAAGGCCCTCGGCCCCAACGAGGCGTTGCCGATCGGCGGCGAAGGCGTGGGCACTGTTTCGGCGGTTGGCGGCGCCGTGAAGGATCTCGCGGTCGGCGACACGGTCATTTTTGCGGAGAACCTCGGCAGCTACGCCGAATACGTGGCCGTGCCAGCATGGCGTGCGATCAAAGTGCCGTCGGGCCTTTCTCCGCGCGACGCCATCGGTGCCTACGCTCAAGGCCTGACCGCACACTACCTGGCGCACGACAGCGGCAAGCTGCGCGCCGGCATGTCCTGCCTCGTGCATGCGTCCGCCGGGGGCGTCGGCCACATCCTCGTCCAGCTCGCCAAGAAAGCCGGCGCGTCGGTGATCGCCACGGTCGGCACGAAGGACAAGGCGAAATTTGCCAGCTCGCTCGGCGCGGACAAGGTCGTCCTCTATCGCGAAACTCCGTTCCTGCAGGAGGTGAAAAACTTTGGCGACGGCAAGGGCGTTCACGTCGCCTACGACTCCATCGGCAAGTCCACCATCGACGACAGCATCAAGTCCGTGCGCATGCACGGCTTGTGCGTGCTCTATGGCAACGCGTCCGGCCTCGTCGATGCCGTTGCACCGATGGACCTCGCTGCCGCCGGCTCGATCTTCTTCCAACGCCCGCGCCTTGCTCACCACGTCAAGACGCGCGAGGAAATTTCCCGCCGCGCCAACGATCTGTTCGCCGGCGTGAAGGACGGCTGGCTCAAGGCCGCGGTCAGCAAGGTGCTGCCGCTGGCGGAGGCGAACGAGGCCCACCGCCTGCTCGAAACGCGCACGACGATGGGCAAGCTGCTGCTTGAAGTGAGCTGAGAGCCCGGTCAGTCCGCAGCGTTGGATCACCTGCGTGAAAACCCGGGGAGCGCGTCAGCGTGGCCGATGAGGAGAGCGCGCGTCGATTTCGGTGCACTCGCCGACACTTTGGAGCGTTGGGTCAGTGCAATCAGGGGCCGCGTGGAACGGAAATCCAGAGAATTGGCGGAGACGGTAGGATTCGAACCTACGGTACCCGTTTCCAGGTACAACGATTTAGCAAACCGCCGCCTTCAGCCTCTCGGCCACGTCTCCGTTCTCGTGCGACAGGCACTTAGCACGGCGGCCCGTGCCTGATAAACCCCAAATTGGCACCATTTTCAGAACCCGACACTGAGCCTCACCCGTTGCGGTAGACATAGCTGTACCCGTTGATGGCGGGGACGCCTCCGAGGTGGGCGTAGAGGACTTTGGAGCCGGCGGGGAAATAGCCCTTGCGCACGAGGTCGATCATGCCCTGCATCGATTTACCCTCGTAGACCGGGTCGGTCATCATGCCTTCCATGCGCGCGCAGAGGCGGATGGCGTCGTTGGTTTCCTCGGACGGGACGCCGTAGGCCGGATAGCCGTAGTCCTC
>CADEFX010000072.1 GCA_902826715.1 uncultured Hyphomicrobiales bacterium
GCATGCGTCAGCGCGCGCTGAAGCATTGCACAGCTCTTGAACTTGTAGCCCAGAGCAGCTTCGAGGCCTTTGAGATTGCGCCCTCGAGCCACACAACCCTCATCAACGGACGATATTGAAAATCCGCCGCCAGCGAATGTCGAATGGCCATGTCCAAGGACTGGTCAGACGGAATGCATCCGGCTCGTCGACAGCGGCTGAAAAGAAAATGATATCGGCGCGACCTACCAGGTTCTCGTAGGGAACATAGCCTACGCCGTAGCGGGGCGACTGCTCCCGGCTGTCGGTCGAGTTGTCGCGATTGTCACCCATCATGAAGTAGTGACCGGCCGGCACCTTGTAGGGACCGACGTCGTCGAACTCGCCGTTTTGCTTGGCATCCAAAACGTTGTATTTCGCGCCGTTCGGAAGCGTCTCCTCATAGCGTGGCGTACGCACCTCGCGCCCGTTCTCCTCGATTTGAACGAAGTCGCTGACCCGACGGCGCGGCACCTCGCGGCCGTTGATGAAGAGAATGCTGCGGCGAACGCTGATCTCGTCGCCGGGGAGGCCAATCACGCGTTTGATGTAATCCGTCGAGTTGTCGCGCGGAAGCTTGAAGACGACAACGTCACCACGCTTGGGCTCGGCGTCCAGAACGCGCCCGGAGAACAGATTCAGGCCGAATGGGAACGAGTATCGGCTGTATCCGTACGAAAGTTTCGAAACGAACAGGTAATCGCCGATCAGCAAGGTCGACTGCATCGAGCCCGACGGGATATTGAACGGCTGATAGAGGAAGACCCGCACAACAAACGCAATAATGAGCGCGTGCACGAAGATCGTAACGATATCGCGCCAGCCCCCCTCGCTGGCCTTCTTGGTCTCGCTGTCCAGAGCCATCCTCCAATCCTTCCGCCGCTGCGGCAACGAGGCCCTCCCCCTTGCTCGTCATAGCTGTTCCAATAGGTAGGTGCAATTGTGCGCGCTGACGCGGAGGGCGTGCTGTTCCTACAGGGCTTCGTGCTTAAGGGGAATGCCCGAAATGATAACAATTGCTTGGGCTTGAGGGAAATCATCGGTCAATGTGACGTCGATCCGCGCCGCATATCCCGCAGGGGTGATACGGTCGAGTTGCATAGCCGCACCTCCGGTCAGAACAATCGTAGGCCGGCCGGACGCGAGATTTTCCACCCCCATGTCGCGCCAGAACACACCGCGACGCAGTCCGGTTCCAAGCGCCTTAGAGCAGGCCTCCTTTGCCGCAAAGCGCTTCGCGTAGGATGCTACCCGGTGATTGCGACCATCGGACTTTCGCCGCTCGGTCGAAGTGAAGACACGGTTCAGGAACCGGTCCCCGAAGCGGGCGATCGTGTTTTCGATCCGGCGGATATCGATGATGTCGCTGCCCAGGCCGATGATCACAATACGATCCCGCTAATGTCCCGATTCCGAAGTTTGACTGATCTCGTTGCTAAGTCCGAGAGCGGACATCGGAATCCAAGAGACACTAGCATCATAGAATTACTCGTGTGATTCAGATCGAGAAATTCGCTCCAGGATGTGCGGCAAATGCCGGCGAATTTCTCCATCATCACACCTAGGCCGTCAGTCGATCGACGGAACGCGCCTGATCCATAAGCGCGCGCATGTGCATGATGGCAGGCTGCAATCCGCCAAAGATAGCCTCGCCAATGAGGAAATGGCCGATGTTAAGCTCGACGACCTCGGAAATTCGGGCGACGGCGCCCACCGTGTTGAACGTCAACCCATGCCCGGCATGAACCTCCAGGCCGGCGGCAGCGGCTGCGCGCGCTGCCGTCTCGAGGCGCCGGATTTGCACAGCCACGCTTGGCGCGTCGTTTTCCAAAGCCTTCTCGCAATAAAGCCCAGTGTGCAGTTCCACGATGTCGGCCCCGAGTTTCACCGAGGCGTCGATGGCCGCCGACTCCGGTTCGATAAACAAGGACACACGAATGCCGGCGCCCTGAAGTCGCTGAACGAACGGAGCGAGATGGTTGTGCCCCCCCACAACATCCAACCCGCCTTCCGTTGTGCGCTCCTCGCGCTTTTCCGGCACTAGGCAGCAAGCATGCGGCACATGCCGCAAGGCGATGCCGAGCATCTCTTGGGTGGCCGCCATCTCGAAGTTGAGCGGGCGGGTCAACTCGCCTTTGAGACGCGCGATATCCTCATCGGAAATGTGCCGGCGATCTTCCCGAAGATGCGCTGTAATTCCGTCGGCACCGGCCGCAATCGCCAGATGCGCCGCACGCAACGGGTCGGGGTGCCGGCCGCCGCGGGCGTTTCGGATGGTGGCGACGTGATCGATATTCACGCCGAGACGAAGATGGCGGGCATCCTTGCGTTGAGCCATGAAGAACGACCACTCTGGTGTAGACTTGGCCTTCCGCGCTCAGCATCGGGCCGTTCGGACGGCGCAATATATCGCACCGGCAACAGCCTGTCAGTCAGGCCGGCAAAGCGGTTTCACTCGAAAAGCCGTTCGACCCGGCTCAGGACAGGCCTTGACTGCAACCCGTGGATGATGCGGTTGAGGTGCTCCAAATCCCAGACCTCGACCTCAACCTGCATATCGGTGAAGTCGCTGGTGCGGCTTACCATCTGGAGATGGTCGATATTACCGTCCTCCTCGCCAATGACCTGGGCGATCTGGGCCAGCGTTCCCGGCTCATTAAGTGCCGTGACGAGAATGCGCGCAGGGAATCTTTGAGGATTCTCGGGATCGATATCCCATGTAACATCGATCCAATCCTCATGCTCAAAGTCCTTCAGGCGCGGTGAGTGGATCTGGAAGATGCGGATGCCCTCGCCCGGCATAAGGACGCCAACAATACGGTCGCCCGGGACAGCTCCAGCATCCTCAAACCGCACAGGAACATCGTTCCTCATGCCGCGGATCGGAACGCCTTGACCGACTTTGGACTCACGGCCGGCCGCGTCTCCGCTCCCCGGCCAGCGAAACTTGAGGCTCATCACCTTCGATAGATTGAACCATCCCTCATCGGCGCCCGGACGTTCATGCCGGTTGCGCGGGCGGGGCTTTGTTGAGGGCTGAGCCAGCACCGCGTCCGGAACGACCGCGCGCACGACGTCTGCCACCGAAAGCTCACTCCGGCCCACCGCCGCATGAACCTCATCAACGGTCTTCTGCGAAAGGCGGGACAACGACTTGCGAAGCTTGTCGTCGGTATGGTCGTGACCGATTTTGGCGAAGGCGGAGACGAGCAAACGGCGCCCGAGCTCGGCATATTGGCGACGCAACGCATCTCGCGCCGCCCGGCGAATGGCCGAACGGGCCTTCCCAGTGACTGCGATTCGCTCCCAAGCGGCAGGTGGTGTCTGGCTCACGGACGTGAGAATCTGCACTTCGTCCCCGTTGCGCAATTCCGTCGTGAGCGGCATGTGCCGGCCATTAATGTTGGCACCGACACACCCGTTACCCACATCGGTGTGCACGGCATATGCGAAATCTATGGGCGTCGCGCCCCGCGGCAGCGCGATGAGCCGTCCTTTTGGCGTGAAGCAGAAAACCTGATCCTGGAAGAGCTCGAGCTTGGTGTGCTCCAGAAACTCTTCGGGATTATCGCCGTCGAGGAGCGACCCCACAAGATGGCGCAACCAGGCATAAGGGCCGTCTTTGGTCAGATCGGCCGGACCGTTCTTTGCGGCGCCGTTGACGGAGGCTGCGACTTGAATGTTGTCCTTGTAAAGCGCGTGCGCGGCAACACCGTACTCGGCGATGCGGTTCATCTCGGAGGTGCGGATTTGCAGCTCGACGCGCTGATGGCGGGGGCCGACAATGGTCGTGTGAAGAGACTGGTAGCCGTTTTGCTTGGGGGTCGAGATATAGTCCTTGAAACGGCCAGGAACCGCGCGCCAGTGCGTGTGGATGATGCCGAGGACGCGATAGCAGTCGCTTATGTTATCCACTATCACGCGGAAACCGTAGATATCGGACAGCTGCTCGAGCGAGATCTGCCGGTTCTCCATCTTTCTCCAGATGGAATGAGGCTTCTTTTCACGGCCTAACACGTCGGCCTGGACGCTAGACTCGCTGAGCTTTTCCTTGAGGCCGCGCTTGATCTCGTCGACAAGGCCCTTGTTGCGATCGCGAAGCTGGGCGAGCCGGTCCACGACCGTCTTGTGAATTTCGGGATGCAGCCCCCTGAATGCGAGATCCTCGAGTTCCTCGCGCAACGCTTGCATGCCCATGCGCCCCGCTAGCGGGGCATAGATTTCGAACGTCTCTTCGCTTGCCCGCCGTCTCGCCTCCGGCTTCACATGCTCGAGCGTACGCATGTTGTGCAGGCGATCTGCGAGCTTGACCAACAGGACGCGGATGTCGCTCGAGATGGCGATCAGGAGTTTTCTGAAGTTCTCCGCCTGCTCGGCCTTCTTCGACACCAGGTCCAGGCGCCGGATTTTGGTCAAGCCGTCGACCAGCGAGCCGATTTCCGGCCCGAACAACTGATCGATCTCGGCGCGCGTGCTCGCGGTATCCTCGATGACGTCGTGCAGCAGCGCCGTCGCAATCGTCGCGTCGTCCAGTTTCAAATCGGTTAGAATGGCAGCGACTTCGAGGGGATGGGAGAAGTAGGGATCGCCGGACGCGCGCTTCTGATTGCCATGCGCCTTCATGGCATACACGTAAGCGCGATTGAGCAGAGCCTCGTCCGCCTTGGGATCGTAGTTTAGAACACGCTCGACGAGTTCATATTGCCTCATCATCGGCGCATCATCCCAAGCTGCGCAGAGGCTCAAGGCCCGCGGCAGGACGCGCCGAAACAGCGTGCCGTCGAGCAGACGGGCTACCGGCCGCGACCGCCATTACCGCCGCCGTTCGAGGACGGCTCCGTCGGTGTAAGGCTTTCCATGCCACGTAGAAGCTGCTCCTCCGACATGGTGATCTGGTCGACCATACCGTCCGCATTTTGGTCGTCACGGCCAAGCGCCACAGGCCGCCGGTCAGGCGCGAGCAACGGCGCTGCCCCGGCCTCGGGCTCGTCAACCTCGACATTCTTTTGAATTGAATGAATAAGCGCCTCGCGCAGATCGTCGGGCGGGAGCATATTGTCGGCGATCTCGCGCAGGGCGATCACGGGGTTCTTGTCGTTATCGGGGTCAATCGTAATGTTTGCGCCATTGGTGACGGCGCGCGCCCGATGAGCTGCAAGCAGGACGAGCTCGAACCTGTTTGGAACCTTATCGACACAATCTTCTACCGTGACGCGTGCCATCGCAGCGTATTCCTCGGTTGTTCAGAGATGCGAAATCCGTTTGCCGCAGGGGCGCTTCCCACTCTCGCGGCAGGAACGAGCACAGATGCCACGAAATGCCCCAAGAATCAAGGCCAGGGGGAGCGCCGGCCGGTCGTCGCTCCAATTCGTCGAAACCCTCGCCCCTCTCACTCGGCAAACACGTTACGTAATGCCCACCGCTGGTGTACCGGCATGCCAACCACCGGCTCGATGCCGCGTGCCAGACGAGGCGTACGGGCCAGTATCTGGCTCGCACGCGCCCCCAGCGCAGGGTGTCGCCAGCTACGCTCGGCGGCCGCGAGCGGAACCAGAACAAAGCCGCGCCGGTGGAGCTCCGGATGCGGCAAAACCAATTGTCCTTCCACACGATTGTGGGGACGAGAGCCGATGATGCGCCCACCAAAATCCAAAATGTCCAGATCGAGCGGCCTGGATTTCCAATGACCACGTTTGATGCGTCCGGCATTGCGCTCGAGACGCTTCAAGAGGCGCAACAACATGGCCGGGCCGATAGATCCTTGCATACCAATAACCATGTTCAAATAATCCGGCTGCCGGCCGATTCCGAGCGGCCGGGTGCGATAAACTGGTGAGCGTGCGAAAATGTGGAACCCGACATTTTCGAGTTCGGCGATAGCCCGACACAAAGAAACAGCGGGCAGTCCCCACGTACCCTGAATATTCGCCCCAAGACTAATCCAGATATTATTCGGGCCTATTCGCAAAGGATGCTACCGCGGACGAGGCTTCCAATTTCTACGATTCAGCTTATACTTGAACAGTCTCTCCCGCGCTGATATTTGCAGCCCAACGATATTGATTTTGCAACCGCGGGCGGCGTTAGAGCAAACACAGGTGACTGGTCGAATGTTCTTTTATCCCACGGAGAGAACGGCGCTATTTATTGATGGCGCCAATCTCTACGCCACAGCGAAATCACTCGGTTTCGATATCGACTACAAGCGACTTCTGGGGCTGTTTCGCGAGAAAGGGCAGCTTGTGCGCGCCCTGTACTATACGGCCTTGGCGGAAGACCAGGAGTATTCCTCTATCCGGCCGTTGATCGATTGGCTTGACTACAACGGCTACACCATGGTCACCAAGCCGACCAAAGAATACACAGACGCGTCCGGCCGGCGCAAAATCAAAGGCAACATGGATATCGAGCTGACCGTCGACGCGATGGAGCTCGCGGAGCATCTCGATCATGTCGTACTTTTTTCAGGTGACGGCGATTTTCGCTCACTCGTCGCAGCCCTGCAGCAGAAAGGCTTGCGCGTGAGCGTCATCTCTACGCTCCAGACGCAGCCGCCGATGGTCGCGGACGAACTTCGCCGGCAGGCCGACCAGTTCATCGACATCGCCGATCTCGAGAAGGATATCTGCCGAGATCCGACTGCGAGGGTGCCGCGCGAAACGCGCGAGGCGCGCGCGCATCAGTATCGCAGCCAGCGCGAGCGCGAATATCAGAGCAACGACGATCCGCTTGACGTCTGACGCCGCCAGGCATCGGCGCGATGGATCAGCCAGGCAGCGAGCCGCCACGCGACTGTCCGGCTTGCCCGCGGCTTGTGGAATTCCGCACAAGTAACAGGAACGCGCACCCCTCGTGGCACAATGCACCCGTTCTCTCATTCGGGGGAGGAAAGGCGCGATTGCTGATCGTCGGTCTGGCCCCGGGGCTGAAAGGCGCCAACCGGACCGGACGGCCATTCACCGGCGATTTTGCCGGCGACCTTCTCTACTCGACCCTGCTCGCGTACGGATTTGCGAAAGGCAGCTATCGTGCTGACCCTGTTGACGGGCTCGAACTGATCGATTGCCGGATCACGAATGCCGTGCGCTGCGTTCCGCCGCAGAACAAGCCTACCCCCTTGGAAATCGCTACTTGCCGGCCGTTTCTCGCTGCGACGATCACAGGCATGGCGCGTCTTGCGGCGATTTTGGCACTGGGACGCACGGCGCATGAAAGCACGCTGGTGTCACTCGGTCACAAGCGATCAAGCGCGCCATTCGTGCACGCGGCACGATCGGAATTGATGCCGGGCGTCACGCTGTTCTCGAGCTATCACTGCTCCCGCTACAACACCCAAACTGGGCGTCTAACGACCGAGATGTTCCACGCCGTGGTCGCCAGCGTGCGGGCGCACCTTGATGGCAACGCAACCTGATCGCGCAGTCTCATGTCGGGTTGGCTTTGAGCCAAACGAGCACATCGGCGGCGTTCCGATCCGGCGGGAAGACCGGATAAAACACTTTGGTGATGCGGCACTCATCGATGACAAGCGCCAGACGCTTCAAGAGCGTGAGCCCGGCCACCTCCATCGTCGGCAGGCGTAGAGCCTCGGTGAGCATAAGTTTCTCGTCCGACAGTATCGCGAACGGCAGATGCAGCCGTTCGGCCGCCTCCTGCTGATAGGCCGTATCCTGGGTCGACAAGCCGAACACATGCGCCGCGCCGGCGGCGAGAAGCTCGCCGTGATGGTCGCGAAACTCGCATGACTGCGGCGTGCAGCCGCGTGCCCCGGGGACCATGTCCCAGTCATCGACAAGTGCAATCTGATCGGGACGCCCGGTGCGGGGATAGGCGTACACGACCGAGCGGCCGCTCAGCTTGTCGAGCGATACCAGCCGTCCGTCCGTGGCCCGCAGAGCCAGATTGGGCACCTGCAGGCCTTCGAGGTGACGCGCACCGCCATCATCGACGGGTGCCGGTATTTTCGACCAGTCTACGGCGTGCAGGTTCGGGTTCATGGCCGTTGGCATAGATCACCTCATCAGCACACGCGTGTGATAACGCCCGGCGAGTTCGAAGCCACAGGCCTCGTACAGCGAAATCGCCGCTGTGTTCTCGACACCGGTTTGCAGATAGAGCGTGGTGCAACCCTGAGACGCCGCCCACGCTTCGATCGCCGCAAGAACAGCGCGTGCGGCGCCTTGGCGTTGAGCGCCCGGCACCGTCGCCATGCACTGGACCGAGGCAAATTTGCCGTCCGCAATCGACATTCCGCTGCTCGCCAGATGGCCCTCGCGGACGCAGGCGAAATACATACGATGCCGCGGCAAGCCTGCCAGGATGCGCGGCGCAACACCACGACGATCCTCGGTGAGACCGGACCGGTAGACAGCCATCCACTCGGGCGTCGGCTCCGCACCAAGCGCAGCGGCATCAGTCGGCTCCGCATGGGTCGGTACAGATTTGATCATGGTGACATGATCGTCGCCGTGCCGATAGCCGCGCGCATCGAGACGCTGATCGAGATCCGATGGCGAGCTGACCGCGCTGATGGTAAAGCGCGAAGGTGCGCTGGCCGCAGCGTACAGGCGCTCGGCCTCATCGATGGCAGCCTCCACGTCGGCTCCAGAGAAGGAAAGCGTGGCGACCGTGTTCGCCCGCACAGACCCGCCAGACGTGCAGCGCCAGAGCCATCCGTCGATGGAAACTCTTTGAAGAGCCGGCCAACTCCGAACGGCGGCCTCTTCAACGGCCAAAAGTTGCGCGCGGCGAATAGCCATGAGTCCTACCCCTTTTCGCGCATGAGCCGCGCTTTCTGGCGATCCCACTCGCGCTTCTTGGTCGCCTCGCGCCGGTCATGCATCTTCTTGCCCTGAGCCAGAGCCAGCCTGAGCTTGGCGAGCCCGCGCTGATTGAAATAAAGCTCGAGCGGCACCACGGTCATACCCTGCCGCTCGACGGCGACCCGTAGCTTGTGAATTTCGCGCTTCTTCAGGAGCAGCCGCCGATGACGCCGCGGCTCATGCTGGAAGAACTCGCCCGCCTGTTGGTACTCGGGGATATAGGCATTGATCAGGAACAGCCCGTCGCCTTCGGCCGAGGCGTAGCTTTCCGCGATATTGGCTTGGCCCTGGCGCAGCGACTTCACCTCCGTGCCGGCAAGCTGGATGCCGGCTTCGTAGGTTTCGCCAATCATGTACTCGAAGCGCGCCTTGCGATTCTCGGCAACCACGCGGCGGCCATCATCCTTCTTGGCCGCCATAAGCGGATACCTCGACGCTGCCGCGGATTACTCGGCGGCCTTGGCCAGGTTGGACAGGCCGGCAGAAACCAGCGCCGCATCCACCTTTTTCTTGGACTCTTCCGCGATCGGCACCAGTGGCAGGCGGGTCTCGGCCGAGCAGATGCCAAGACGTGACGCCGCATACTTCACCGGGCCGGGAGACGTCTCGCAGAACAACGCATCGTGGAGCGGCATCAGGCGATCCTGGATCTCGCGCGCCGTCTTCCAGTCGCCTTTGAGGCAGGCCGCCTGGAACTCCGAGCATAGCCGCGGGGCCACGTTCGACGTAACTGAGATGCAGCCCGTACCGCCATGGACGTTGAAGCCCAGGGCTGTGGCGTCTTCGCCGGAGAGCTGTACGAAATCGTTGCCGCAGGCCAGCCGCTGCAACGTCACGCGCGAAACGTTGGCGGTCGCATCCTTGACGCCTACGACGTTCTCCAGCTTGGCGCAGCGACCCATGGTCGCTACGGAGATGTCGACGATCGTGCGCGGCGGAACATTGTAGAGGAAGATCGGAATGTCGACGGCGTCATTGATGGCCTTGAAGTGCTGATAGAGTCCCTCCTGCGTGGGCTTGTTGTAGTAGCCCGTCACGTGGAGAGCCGCATCGGCACCGGCCTTCTTGGCATGCCGCGTGAAATCGATGGCCTCGGCCGTTGAGTTGGAGCCGGCACCCGCGATGACAGGTACGCGCTTGCGCGCGACCTTTACGCACAGCTCGACGACGTGTTTGTGCTCATCGTGGCTTAATGTAGGGCACTCCCCGGTGGTGCCGACCGGCACCAGTCCGTGTGTCCCCTCCTCGATCTGCCATTCGACGAGACGTGTAAACGCCTGATCGTCGACTTCCCCGTTCTTGAAGGGCGTGATCAGTGCGGTAAATGAGCCCTTGAACATGAGCCTGCCTCCCGATTCGGAGGCCGGCGTTCGAGCCAGCGCTCCTTGAATGCCGCCGTTTCGCTTGGTACCTTGCGCAGCCAATGAGGACGCCGACGGCCTGCGCCACAATATCGCGCACACCATATGCCTTCGTGTTTCATGCCGCAAGATTGGCCGCGGCCCCTTTGCACCGAACACGGCCAAAAAAGCCTGCCGATACGTCAATAAGAGGTCGCTGTTGCTGGGGCATCGCGGATTTTCAACGAAGTGGTTGATTCGAGCCGTGGCGCTGGCAATGGCCGGGGGCGCATATTTAGCGGAGCTCGGCGCCTCTCCCGGGGCCAAGGCAAAATCACCGGCCGCGACAGCTAAGATTCAGCCGCCCCTGCCGGCCCGCAATCCGCAACGCCGAACCGTGTCGGCGGCAGCCAATTCGCAAAGCGATTCGGTTCCGAACGCCGACGCGGCGCCAGAGCTGACCCCGGAGGCGGAATACAAGAAGACGCTGACCGCCCAGCTTGCACCGGCGCAGGGTTACGCCGTCAGTAACCAGGACGCCCAGCGACTGCGCGACGCCATGAAGGCGGTAGGCGCCGGCGATATCACACGCGCTCGGACGCTTCGAGCGCAGATCGAGGACCCAGCGGGACGCAAGCTCGTCGAGTGGTTCGCGCTGCGCAACGGCTTCGGCTCCCCCGTCGATTTTATCGCCTTCAGTGAGGCCAACCCGGCCTGGCCCGATCGCCAGCTGTTGCGGCGGCGCGCGGAGGAACAGGCCTTCGTGCAAGGCGGCAGCTCGCAAAAGATCCGTGCCATGTTCCGCGACGATGGCCCGCAGACCGGGGCCGGGCTAGCCGCGCTCGCGTCCGCATACTTGGCGGAAAAAGACGAGGATCGCGCACGCGCGACAGCCGCCAGGGTTTGGCGGGAGTACGAGCTAGCAGGTACCCTCGAGGCAGGTTTTCTCGAGCGATTTGGGAGGTTGCTGAGCGCAGACGATCACAAGCGGCGGCTCGATCGTATCCTAGTCGACAGCGTTCGCTTCTCCTCGGAACGCGAAGATCGCGGAGCGATCGCCCGGCGTGTCATCCCGCTCATGGCGGAGGCCGAAAAGAAGAAGGCAGAGGCACGGCTGGCGGTGTTCCTCAAAGCGAAGACGGCCGACAGGCTGCTCGCGGCATTGCCGGCCGAGGCGGATGGCGCAATCGACTGGGGCTTGGCCTATCAGCGCGTCCAGCACCTGCGGTCTCACGGCAAGATGGACGAGGTGTGGAAGATCTTGACGGCGCTGCCGAGCGACCCGGATAAGCTCGTCAGTCCGGACGACTGGTGGATGGAACGCCGCGCCGCCTCCTATGCGGCGCTGCGGGCGGACAAGCCTGACATTGCCTACGCCGTGGTGCGCGATCCCGGCCCGCTGAGCGTCAATCCACTCAAGGATGCGACCTTCATGGCCGGCTGGCTGGCACTGCGGCACCTCGACAATGCCAAGGGCGCGCTGGCGCATTTCCAAGCATCTCGGGCGGCGGCAGACGGTCCACTGACGCAAGCGCGATCGGACTACTGGCTCGGGCGAACGTTCGAGGCGCTTGGGCTTCCAATCGAGGCACGCAAGCACTACACCGACGCCGCCTCTTTGTTCGACACGTTTCATGGACAGCTCGCGCGCCACAAGGTGGATCCGGGTGCACCGGCACTCAGCGCCAGCCTGCCGGCGACACCAACCGCGGAAGAGGCAAAGCGCTTCAACGAGGTCGATGCGGTGAAAGCCGTCGGCATCGCGATCAACGCGAACCTGGATCGCAGCATCGTACGCATGCTGGTGGGCCAGCTGCGCTATTCGCTGAAAACCGAGGGGGAAGTGGCGCTGCTGGCCCAGCTCACGGAAACGCTCGGCGACACGCAGATGGTTGTGCGCATTGGCAAGACCGCCATCGCGCGCGGCATGAACCTCGTCGTGTATGCCTATCCCGTACACACATTTCCGGCGTACAAACCGCTGCGCGCACCTCCGGAAACGGCGATGCTGCTGGGCATCGCCAGGCAGGAAAGCGAGTTCAACTCCGCCATCATCTCGACGGCCGGAGCTCGCGGGTTGTTGCAGGTGATGCCGATCACTGCGCGGCACATCTGCCAAGACCACAAGGTCAAGTGCGACGTCCCGCGGCTGCTCACGGACAACAGCTACAACGCCATGATCGCGTCCGCCTATATCGGCGATCGCATGGCGGAGTTCGGTGGCAGCTACGTGTTGACGCTGGCCGGCTACAATGCCGGTCCCGGCAGGGCGAGAGAGTGGGTGCGCGCATTTGGCGATCCGCGCACCTCCAAGATCGACCCGATCGACTGGATCGAGAGCATCCCGATCGAGGAGACCCGCGAGTACGTCAAGAAGGTTCTCGCCAACATTCAGATGTATCGTGCGCGTCTGGGCGAGACGCAAGCCTTGCGGCTCAACCAGGACCTGAAGCTGAGAACAGCCAGCGAATAGGGAACCACGAAGGATGAACGCAGCGGGCGCGCGCGGCGGGAACGAGGTTGAATCGGACCTGCAGAACTGGCGCGATATCTTCTACACGTCGCGCGACGGCTTGCGCCTGTATTCGCGCCACTATTCAGCACCAACCGCCTCGCAGCGCCCCGTCGTTTGCATCCCTGGGTTGACGCGCAATGCCCGCGATTTCCACATATTGGCGACGCACCTAAGCGACCCGGCCAATCCGCGGGCGCGCGATGTCTACGCCGTGGATTTGCGCGGGCGCGGACGGTCGGCCCGCGATCCGAACTGGAAGAACTACAACGTCCAGATGGAGATGCTGGATGTTTTGGACCTGATGACGGTGGCAGGCCTGCATAAGCCGGCGATCATCGGCACCTCGCGGGGCGGTCTGATCGCCATGCTCATGGCCACGGCGCGGCCAGCCAGCATGGGCGCGGTCGTGCTCAACGATATCGGTCCGGTAATCGAGCGTGATGGCCTGACCCGCATCGTGGCCTACACCGGCAGGGTACCGCTTCCGGCCTCCTGGCGCGAGGCGGCATCTTTGGTGGAGAGCATGAACAAACGCTATTTCCCAGCCCTTCCGGCTGGCGATTGGGAGCACTTGGCGCGCGATTGGTTCGACGACGCCAACGGGCGGCCGGCGAACAGCTATGACCAGAATCTGGCCAAGACGATGAGCCTTCTCGACGGCCCCGCAGCGACATTTTGGCCGCAATTCGAGGCGCTCTCGTACTTGCCGACATTTGCCCTGCGCGGCGAGCTTTCCGATGTGCTGAGCGATCAGACCTTGCACGAGATGCGCGTGCGCCATCCCCGCTTGGAGACACTGGTCGTGCCCGGCCAAGGCCATGCGCCGCTTCTGCGGGAGCCCGAGACGTGCAGGGCTATTGCGGACTTCCTGGCTGCAGCGGAGGGCTGATCACTGCCCGCCCACCTCAGACGTGGCTGCCGCTGCGATCGAACCGCCGCGAAAATTCCGTCTGACCGCCGGCGGCCAGGATGCGTGCCTGCTCAACCCAGTTTTCCCGCTCGATGCGTCCCTTGAAATCGAGCGACTGGCTGATGCGATCGATGTCCGAGGCCGTCCAGTTGGCAATGTGCGCGTAGGATGTCACGCCAAGCGAGCGGAGCTTCTTTTCGATCAGCAGGCCAATACCCCGAATGCGCTTGAGGTCGCTGGCCGGCCCGGTGCGGGCAGCCGCGCCGATTTCGCGCGGCTCGGCTGAAGCGTCCGCCCCGCGCAACGCGTCGGAACGTACCGACCGCAGGCCGGACAGGTCGATCGCACGTTCCAGGTCTTCTGGTACGGTGCCGGCCATTTCGACATCGCTCTCGAGGCGACGCTTCGCATCTCGTGGATTAGCGACGCGCCCGCCCGACGCCAGCATGCGCGCCTGCTCGACCCAATGCTCTTGCTCGATCCGGTCTTTGAGATCGAGCGATCCGCCGAAACGAGCGATATCGTGTGCCGTCCAGCTCGCGATGTCGTCGTACGATGTCACTCCCAGTGCATGCAGCCTCTTTTCGATCAGCACGCCGACGCCCCTGATGCGCTTGAGATCGCTGGCAGCCGCGATGCGCCCGGCGGCGCCAATTTCGCGTGGCCCACCTGCGGCATCCGCACCGCGAAGCGCTTCGGAGCGCACCGACCGCAAATTGGAGACATCCGGTGTACGAGCGGACGCGCCTTCATCCGGCTCCGTCCCGGCAGCCAGCCGGCGATCCAGATCGCGCGAGTAGGCGGTGTCTCCGCCCCTGGCCAGGATTTGGGCCTGTTCGATCCAGTTCTCAAGTGCGATCCGGCCGTTTTGCCCCAAGAGCTGATCGAACCGCTCGACATCGGCCTTGGCCCAACTCGCGATCTGCGCATAACGGGTCACGCGTTGCCGGCCAACGAGTTGTTCGATCTCTGCATTGATGCCGCGAATGCGCTGCAGGTTGTCGCGTGCCATTCCGACTGGCCTCGGTTGGACCTCGGTAACATCCCGCGGCACGACCGGCGCGGGCTGACCTTCCTTCTCCAGTGCGCGTTCCACGGCGAATGCCGCTCGGTCGGCAACTTCCGGTTTGGATTGGGACGCCGGCGGCTTCTCGCGAACGACAGCGGCGGGCGGCTCGCCCTCGTCGCCGACGACTTGTGCAGCCACGATCTCGCCCCGCGCGAGCCGGCGCGCATAATGCGTCTCCTCCCCCTTGGCCAGGATCTGCGCCTGCTCGATCCAGTTCTCGCGCTGAATGCGTCCCCTGAAACCAAGCTCCTTGCTGATGTGCGCAACGTCCGGTGCCGTCCACTGCGCGATTTCGATGAAGCGGCGTACGCCAAGCGCATCGAGCTTGGTCTCGACAGCGGCATCGATCAGGTGAATGCGCTTGAGATCATCGGGCGCGGCGACGGCCGTCTTCTCTTCGGGGCGTGCAGGAGGCATCGCCACAGATGCAGGTTGCCGCTCAGCCGGCTGGGCCTCGACTTGGCGCTCGACGCGCGGCTCTTCCTTCCTGGCGGAAGCAGTGACCGTCACAATCTCCCGCTTGGCGGGCACCGCCGCCTCGATGGGCTCCACGCGGCGGGCTGGCTCTTGCGCCACAGGAAGTGGCCGCGTCTCAACAGTCGTTCGCGACACCGCGGCGCTGGCACCAACGCCTTGAGGCGCGGCAACCATGACCGGGTGCGTCTCGGGCCGAGGCACGGCCAAGCGCGGCGGCCAGAGAACCCGCCGCAGAATGCACCCGAGGCAGCAACCGGCGAAGTACGCAGCCGTCAAGACCAGGAGCGCCTGCCAGGTCAGTGCCATCATCGCTTAGATCTCACACTTGTCTATGCTCACGTGCGGCCGTTGCGGAAGCTGCACGAGAACCAACCGATAATCAGTCCGAAGCCGAACGCCGCCAGCAGGTACCAGAGAAGTTGCAGAGCCAGATAATCCACGCCATTGCCCATAGCGGCCTCGCTCCTTCAATCCGTTTTGACCACTAATTCGATACGCCGGTTCTTGGCCTTGTTCTCGATGGTCGTGTTAGGCACGAGCGGGCGCGTCATGCCGTAGCCGACGGCACTCATGCGTGCCACAGGAACGCCGGACCTTGCGAGGTAATCCAGAACAGCTTTGGCGCGGCGCTCGGACAGCCGCTGATTGTTTTCCTCCCGGCCATCCCCGTCGGCGTGGCCCGCGACCTCAAAACGCACATTGGGACATTGCCCCGCGACAGCCGCCAGCCGCTCCAATGTCGGGTAGCTGGCGGAATCCAACTCTGCGTCGGCCCGGTCGAATTCGATTATCCCGGTCTTGGCAACGGATTGCAGCGCCTCCTGGCAAGCGTTGGCTTCGGCCTTGCGCTGGACGACCTCGGGAGACTCGATGGAGGCCGTGGATTGACCTGAGTCTCGCTGCGATCGAGGCTCACGTTGCGTTTCGACCGGAGCCGGCGCCGGATCTGCACGAACGACAACCGCGTGGCGACCGCCGTACCCGTGCGGTAATCCGCGTGCGAGCGCGTCACGAATGGCTTGCAGAACACTGTCATCACGCGCGTCGCCGGAAATGCTCAGCTGTTGTTCGACGACCTCTGCCTTCCCGCGCTTCAGCCGAGCGAGCATGGTGAGCGCTTCGCGGGCCGTGGCGGTCCACGCCTCGGACGGCTCGCCCACCTGCACCATGTGGTCCACGACGCGTGCGCGGGAAAATTGCGCTCCGGCGACGCGAAGCAGTTCGGTCTTTGCCGCCTCGCCGGCGACCTCACCGGCCAGCTCCAGCGTGTCCTGATTGTAGGTGGCAGACCAGCGCAGCTTCGGCTCCGGCGGCGGGTCGAAGGCAACGTTCACATCGGAATCACAGTCCGGCCCGGCAGCGGCGCGAACGGTGTCGGGAAGGGACTTCGCCAATGCGCTCGACTGCGTGCGGGCGGCGATGTCAAGCCGGCGATCCGTGAGGGTCGTGCGCCCGCTGCCAAGTCGCGCCAGAGCATCCAGGCCCGCTTCGACGCACTTGCGCCAACCCGCAGCTTGTCCGGAGGCAATGGCGAGAGCAGTCTCAACTTGCGCTCCCGGCAAACGCCGCTTGGCGAAATCGACGATCGCTTCGTGGTCGCCGGCGTCCGGCGCATAGCCGCTCAGCACAAGCTTTCCAGCGTCGAGCGTAGCCGTCGTCACATACGGACTGACGGGTGGCGGCCCACGCGTGCTGATGTGCGCCGTTATTCTATGGGGCACCGTCAAAGCCTGCAGCTCTTTGCGCGCCTGTTCGGCTTTCGCATCGGTTTCCGCGACGCCCGTAAGCGTCCAATGCGCATCGCGGGCCTCCGCGGTCCCTTCTTCAAGGGTCGCCAGAGCCCGCACAACGGCAAGCGCAGCGCCTGCCCAATCCCCAGGTGCGCCCTCGGCTGGATCCAATTCGTCGACGACCTTCACGGCCGGAGCGGTGAGGCGCCGCGCTACCGACAACAATTCCTCGTGCGTTTTGTCGCCAGGCACAAATCCGGAGAAAACAAGCTGATCGCGGCTCAGTCGTGCCGACCAATGGAATGGCTTGACGACCGGGGCGGTTATGCGTTCCCCTTTCAGGCTGACCCCCGGCGGCAACGCCGAGCTCAGCGCCGTCTTGACGTTGCGGTAGGTCTGCAGGTCAAGGGCTTCGCCCAAGATCGTCATCGCCGTCCCGTCGAGATGGACCTGCCCGATCTTGAGCTGAGCAAGTTGCTTGAGGCCGAATCCGACACCGCCCATCCACGTATCGATCGGCGGCGCACCGCGAGCCAGTTTCAGGCGGTCGTCGATTTCCAGATTGGGGAAGCTGGCCGTCACGATGCCGATGATGTCGCGCCGCGCGCCCTGGCTTGGAACCGACCCGGTGAGCCGGATGCGGTTTTCGCGCCGCAGCGCCATCCATTCGTAGCGCTCCACCACATCGATCAGGGTGGACAGATCGGCCGTCATACGCACGCCCCACGTATCGCCGACGGCTTTGGCAGCACGGTCCGCATCGCTTCTGTCGGCCACCCTGCCTGAAAGAGCGGCATCGCGGCCCGACAGCGACACTTCAGCCCAGTCGAACCCGGCAGCGGCCAGGGCCTGCCTGGCGCGTGTCCCAAGGTCCTGCTCAATTCGTACGTGCTCAACCTGAACGCAAGCCCATGCCAGAACTATGACCGGAACGAGGCCCCAAAGCCAGCGCCACGGGTTGCACTTCATCGGGTTCCTGCTCCCCCTACCATCCCAATCGAGCGGGAATTGAATGCTTGTGCGGCTGCTCGCCAGCCGCCCTCTTTCAGTTCAAGCCCATATTACAGTCGCGGCACATCAGATCGCGCCCAATCAGGCGGCATCGGCGGCTGCACATCGCCGGAATTTGCGCCGCACTATAGCCAACCCCCTGCAAGCTTCCAAGCCGCCGCGCCGCCGCGGAACATTCATTGACCGGGACTACGAGTCGCGGCCTTTCCGGCCGCGGCCACCCTTGGTGTAGGGGTACATACGCGTGATGTCCGCGCCCGGCATATCCGCATCCATCTTGGACCAGACCGCATCGATCACGCTGGCGATCTCGTCGGCAATCCCAGCCGCGCGGGCGTTCTCCAGATAGAGCCGAACGTCCTTGGCCTGCAGCGTCGTTGTGAACCCGGCGTCAAAACGTTCCGTCAGGATGCGGCGCGGAAACTTGTCGTCGGTGGCCGTGTTGCGTCCGGTGGCGGCGTTGACGACATCCAGGATCGTCTGCATGGGCAGCCCTTGCGCCGTACCGAAGGCAACGGCCTCGGAGGTCGCAGCCAGCGCTGTCGCCGACAAGAAATTGTTGAGCAGCTTCACGGCTTGCCCCTGACCGGGCTTTGGACCGACGTGAAACGGCTTCCCCATCAGTGCCAGCAGCGGCTGGACACGCGTGAAGCTCTGCTCAGGGCAAGCGACCATGACAGCGAGGGTCGCCTTCTCGGCTCCGGCGATGCCGCCGGAGACCGGCGCATCGACGAGTTCGATGTCGGCCTCGCGAAGGATACGCGCCGCAGCTTCGGCAGCGGCAATGCCAATAGTAGAAGTTTCGATCACGATGCGGGCACGGAGGCCTTTGGCGGCGACGATCTCGCGCGCGACCGTTTCGGTGATGCGTCCATTGGGGAGCGACAGGATGACGATATCGGCGCTGGCCGCGACGTCGCCGTTGCTGGCCGCGATGCGCGCACCGGGCGGCGCGCTGCCCGTATTGGCGATATCGGCAACCACAAGTGCGTGCCCCGCATCGGCCAAGTGGCGCACCATCCGGTGCCCGATGCTGCCGAGACCTATCCAGCCGATTGTTTCTGCCACTGCCTGCTCCTTAAGTTCGCGTTCGACAACCAGTTTATCATGGTCGCGATGACATGGCCGCCCTATCCTGGACGAGCGCCAAGCTTCCGGCGCACAGCGACAACGAGAAGCGGGACGGACCCAGCCCATGGCCAACACATTGCCTGAATTCGAAATCTACGCCATCCGCTACGCCACGCGAGACGCGCAAAGGCGCGACCATTTCGTCGGCGGCGATCCCCACGATGGCCCGATGCCAATGGACTACTTCATCTGGGTCGCAATTGGGCCTTCGGGCGCTTACGTCCTCGATACAGGCTTCACAGCCGAGATGGCCAAGGAGCGTAAGCGCACACACCTGCGCTGCCCCATCGACAGCCTCAAGCTCGTCGGCGTCAATGCCGGAGATGTGCGCGATGTCATCCTCAGTCACATGCACTACGACCACGTCGGCAACTTCCACAAATTCGCCAATGCCCGCTTCCATCTGCAGGCCGACGAAATGTCCTATGCCACCGGCAAATACATGCGCTATCCGAAGCTTGGGCACAGCTACCACGTCGAGGACGTGGTTGGCATGGTGCGGCTGAATTTCAAGGGCCGTGTCGAAATGCATGAAGGGTCGGTCGAAGTCTCGCCCGGCATCACGCTGCATCCCGCGCCCGGTCACGCGCACGGGCTGCAAGTCGCCCGCGTTCACACGCGCCGCGGCTGGGTGGTGCTGGCATCCGACGCCACGCACTACTACGAGAACATGGCCACCAACCGCCCCTATTCGACGGCATTCCACATCGGCCAGATGCTCGATGCCTACAGAATTTTGGAGAAGCTCGCGCCAAGCCCGCGTCACATCATTCCGGGGCACGATCCGCACGTGATGAAGGAATACCAAGCGCCCAAGCCGGAACTCGAAGGCATCGTCATCCGCCTTGATGTTGCGCCAGTCGGACCGGCACCGACATTTCCGCAAATTGGCCGCTAAGGCCAAACGGCGC
>CADEFX010000073.1 GCA_902826715.1 uncultured Hyphomicrobiales bacterium
CACGACATCGCTTTTCCTGTCGTTCCTGGTGCCTTTGCAGCCGGCGCCCGGCAATGAGACGGTGCTGGCATCGCCTCGACCGCAGCCGGCGGAGTGATAGAGCCGCCGGTCTTGCTAGCAGACGTACTGCGCGGCATCATTGCCTGGTGACAGCCCAGGGTGATGGCCATGCAGCAAGACGTCCGCAGATCGGCATCGGATGAGAGTCGCGATCGCCTGAAGTCGGAGGCCAGGACAGGCCTCGAGGCGCGGCGCATGTTTCGCTCAAGCGCCTTCTCGGGCGCCACCCACGGTTTCGCACCGGGCTACGTCCAGGGCAACCTTGCCATTCTTCCCGCAACGCTCGCGAACGACTTCCTGCGCTTCTGCCAACTCAACCCGAAGCCGTGTCCGTTGATCGGCATGTCGCCGCGCCCGGGCGACCCGTCGATTCCGGAGCTGGGCGCCGACCTCGACATCCGCACCGACCTGCCGAAATACCGCGTGTGGCGCAATGGCGAGCTCGCCGGCGAGCCGCTCGATATCCGCGATGCGTGGCGCGACGATCTCGTCGCCTTCGTGCTGGGCTGCTCGTTCTCCTTCGAGGAGGCGCTGATCGAGGACGGCATCGAGCTGCGCCACCAGGCATGCGGCAGCAACGTGCCGATGTATCGCACCAATATTCCCTGTGCGCCCTCCGGACCGTTCCGCGGGCCGATGGTCGTGTCGATGCGGCCCTTGAAGCCCGCCGACGCCATTCGCGCCGTGCAGATCACCTCGCGTTTTCCCTCGGTCCATGGCGCGCCTGTGCACCTTGGCTTGCCGGAGGGCATCGGCATCAAGGACATCGCCAAGCCCGACTACGGCGATGCCGTCGAGGTGAAGGCGGACGAGTTGCCGGTGTTCTGGGCCTGCGGCGTCACCCCGCAAGCCGTCATCGCTGCCGTCAAGCCGGAGTTCTGCATCACGCACGCGCCGGGCTCGATGCTGATCTCCGACCTCAAGAACAGCCGGCTCGCCGCGCTGTGAGCGCTACGATCCTGTTTTCACGTGCTTCGCCGTCTCCGGCCGCTGCTTGAATTTGGCCGCATATTTTGTTGCCACCTTCTTCAAGCGCTCCGGCGCGAAGTCGAGCTGCGCCAGCGCCATCCCGCGATCGAACACTTCCGAATAGTGGGCAATGCGGCCGTCCTTCAGCTTGAAGCGGCCGATGCCCTCGAACGCGACGCGCGCACCATGCGCTTCCGGCAGTGTGGAGTCGTAGCTGAACCGGTAGCTCGCATAGCCGAGCGACGGCGACTCCACCGGATCATGGAATTCCCATCTGAAATTTTTGCCGCCTTCGAAGAAGTGCGCCAGCATGTCCTTGATGCCCGCGCGCCCCGGCTTGCTCGGGCCGAAGAAATAATCGTCGTACACGCCGTCGTCGGTGAAGCAGTCGGCCAGCGCGTCGCCGTTGCCGGCTTCCACGGCCGCTGCGAATTGCTCCAGACGCTCAGAAAAAGTCATGCGTAGCCTCCCATCGGTCCGGGCCTCGTTGCCGCGATTGTCACCGATGTACGTGCCGCTGAAAAGCCGTTTGCGCTTGACGCACCCACGGAACGGCTCTATCAGCCAGCGCCATGACGGATACGATGACAGCTCCTGTAGCCCTCCGACGTTGGCGCTCATAGCGCTGGCGCGGCCTGTCGATCCGTTCTTTCTTAGAATTTCTGGATCTGTTCATGACGCTGCCGGCCTGGGCTCGGGTGGCATCGTCTGCGCATATCCGTTCCAAGGCCGGCCGGCGTCCCACACGAGGGGAAAAGCCCATGTATGTTCATCCTGCCTTCAAGACCGAAGAGAAAAGCGCGCTGGAGTACGCCGCGGCGCGGGGATTCGGCGCGGTCGTGGCGGTCGACAACGGCAGACCGGTCTCGTCGCATGTGCCGTTCCTGCTGCGGCCGGGCCCGGACACCCTGCGCCTCGAATTCCATGTCGCGCGGGTCAATCCGTTGCACGAGGTCATCGCGCGGTCTCCCGATATCATGATGATCGTATGGGGACCGGATGCCTATATCTCCCCGGACTGGTATGTGAGTCCCGATCAGGTGCCGACGTGGAACTATGTCAGCGTACACCTGAACGGCAAAGCCACTGTGCTCGGGCCTGAGGCCGCGCTCGCGCACGTTGAGGCCCTCTCTCAAGAGTTCGAAGGCTGGCTGGCGCCCAAGAGGCCCTGGTCCACGGCCAAGATGCCGGAGAAAAAACGCGACGCCATGCTACGAGCGATCGTTGCAATCGAGGTCGCCGTTGATAGCATCGAGGCGAGCTGGAAGCTCGGCCAGCACAAGACTGCGGCCGACCAATACGAGATCGCCAGAATGCTCGAATGGCGCGGTGACTGGAACGGACAGGCCTTGAGCGAGGTCATGAAGCAGCGGTTCACGGCACTTGCCGGTCAGCAGCCGTCCGCAACCAAGGCTGCGTGATGCCGACCTGACACGGAGGGATGACCGATGCTGCAACTCAGGCCCAATTGCGAATGCTGCAACAAAGATCTGCCGCCCGATGCGGGCGACGCGCTGATCTGCTCGTTTGAATGCACGTTCTGCCGCGACTGCGCAAATCAGCGGTTGCCCGGCGGCCGTTGTCCCAACTGCGGCGGTGAACTGGTGAAGCGACCGGTGCGGCCGGCGGATCGCCTGGCGAAGAATCCAGCCTCCGCGCAACGCGTATTAAAGGACCACGCGTTCTGCGCGGCAGGCGAGTAAGCGCGGCGGCTCAGATGCGGCCCGCTTCCACGGCATGACACGCGACCTCGCGTTCGCCATGCGCAACCAGCGGCGGGATTTTCACGGTGCATGGCTCGAAGGCGAGTGGGCAGCGCGGATGAAAGGCGCAGCCCGGCGGCGGCGAGATCGGATTGGGGATCTCGCCTTCGACCATCTTGCGCGCCCGGCCGGTCATGGCGAGGTCGGGCACGGCGTCGAGCAGCATGCGCGTATAGGGGTGCTGCGGCGCGCGAAACAGCTCCTCCGTCGGCGCAATTTCCACGATGCGCCCGAGGTACATCACGCCGATGCGCGCCGCCATGTGCCGCACGACGGCGAGATTGTGGCTGATGAACAGGTAGGTCAGGTCGAAGCGGTCCTGCAGGTCCCGCATCAGGTTGAGGATCTGCGCCTGCACGGACACATCGAGCGCTGACGTTGGCTCGTCGCAGACGAGAAATTCGGGGTTCGATGACAAGGCGCGTGCGATACAGATGCGCTGCCGCTGCCCGCCCGAGAACTCATGCGGATATTTGTGCCCGTCGGCGGGATCGAGGCCCACAAGCCGCAGCAGCTCGCCGACGCGATGCTCCACCTCTGCGCCGTCGGTCGCGAGGCCAAACGCCTTGATCGGATCGGCGATGATGTGCTTGACCCGCCATTGCGGATTGAGGCTGGCGTAGGGGTCCTGGAAAATCATCTGGATGCGCCGGCGCAGCTTCTGGCGCTCGTTGGTGTCGGCTGTGGACCACATGTCGACGTTGTCGATGGACACGGCTCCCCCGGTGGGCGGGAGCAATCCCACCACCATCTTGGCGACCGTCGATTTCCCGGACCCAGACTCGCCGACCAGTGCAAACGTTTCCTTGCGCGCGATGGCGAACGATACGTTCTGCACGGCCTTCAGGAAGCGCTTTTCATCCCGTTCGATGACGCGATTAAGCCACGGCTTGGAAACATCGAAAATGCGCGACAGATTTTCGGCTTCGACCAGCGGCGCAGCGCTCATGCTGTGGCCTTTGCAGTGTCATCAACCAACAGCCAGCAGGCTGCGTGCGAGCGCTCGATGGGAAACAGCTCCGGGCGCTCAACGCGGCAGCGGTCGAACACATGCGGGCATCGCGGGTTGAACGCGCAGCCGGGCGGGATAGCCGTCAAGCGCGGCATGGATCCCGGAATCTGCACCAGGCGGTTTGCCGCCCCTTCCAGCGCCGGAATGGAGCCCATCAGGCCCTTGGTGTAGGGGTGGTGCGGATCCTTCACGACATCGCGGACGGGGCCGATCTCGGCGATGCGGCCGGCATACATCACGGCCACGCGGTCCGCGGTCTCGGCAATCACGCCCATGTCGTGCGTGATAAGCAGAACGGCGGTATCGCGCTCGCGGCAGAGTTTCTTCAGAAGCTGTATGATCTGCGCCTGGATCGAGACATCGAGAGCAGTAGTCGGCTCGTCGGCGATAATGAGCTCGGGCTCGGCGCACAGCGCCAATGCGAGTACGACGCGCTGCCGCATGCCTCCGGAGAACTCGTGCGGATATCCGTCTATGCGGCGCTCGGCACCCTGGATGCCGACTTCCTTCAGCAGAGCGATGGCACGCGCCCGTGCCTCGCGCTCCGACAGCTCCAGGTGCGTGCGAATGGTCTCGATCAGCTGCTCGCCCACCCGGTACAGCGGATTAAGACTGGTCAACGGATCCTGGAACACCATGCCGATGCGCTTGCCCCGGATCGGCCGCATCTGGGAGGGCGGCAGATTGTCGATGCGTCTGACCTTCAGCTCGACGATGCCGCGGGAAATGGGCCCCGGCGGCTCCAGCAGGCCGATGATCGCGGCGCCCGTCAGCGATTTTCCCGCGCCGGACTCGCCGACGACCCCAAGGACTTCACCCGGCGCTATATCGAAAGAGATGTCATCGACAGCAACGAGCGTGCCACGTCGTGTGGGAAACTCGACCCTCAGGTTGCGAACCGACAACACCGGTTGGCGTATCACGCGCCGTGCCCGTTATTTCGGAGCATGCTGCTTCATGTAAACGAAGTTGGCAGGCGACACCGGGAAATCCCACTCCTTCTTCATGGCATAGGTTACGACCTGGTTGTGCACGGGCAAATAGATCATCTCGTCCTGGGCGATATTCCAGATCTCGGCAATCGTGCCGTTGCGCTTGGCCGTGTCGACCTCGTTGGAAAGGCCCTCGATCATCTTGTCGAGATCGGCATTGGCGTAACGCGTCGCATTATAAGTGCCCATCTTGCCGGTGCGCGAGTGATAGAGGAAGGCAAAAACGAAGTGGCTGTCAAATGTCGGAACGCCCCACCCGAGGAGATAGAAGTCGGTTTCGGGCGGTTCCTTCTCCACCAATGCAAAATGCTTGGTCTTGGACTGGGCGAGGAGATCGACCTTGATGCCGATGCGCGCCATCATGGCCGCCGTGGCCTGACATATGCCTTCGTCGGACACGTAGCGGTCGTTCGGACAGTGAAGCGTGACGGAGAAGCCTCTCGGATACCCGGCATCGGCCAGCAGCTTCCTCGCCGCCGCGATGTCAACTTTCGGAACCGCGTCCAGCTCCTTGCTGTACCCGTTCGCGAACGGTGGCGCCAGCATTCCCGCCGGTACCGATTGGCCCCGCATCACCGCGCGTTTGATCCCTTCGCGGTCGATGCTCATGTTCATGGCCTGCCGGACCCGCTTGTCGGCAAATGGATTGCGCCCCTTGATGTCGGAGCTTTTCAGCTCTGGCGACTTCACGTCCATGCCGAAGAAAATCGAGCGGTTCTCCGGTCCCGAGGTGACTTTGAGGCCGGGCGTCTTTTCCAGCCGCGCGATGTCCTGTACCGGCACGTCTTGAACGAAGTCCACCTCGCCTGACAGCAGCGCCGCTACGCGGGTCGCGTCCGACTTGATGGTGAGGTATGTGATCTCCGTCACGCCGAGTGGAAACTGCCCTTTGCCCCAGTACTTGGGATTGAGCTTCGCGATCGTCTTCACGTCCTGTTCGCGCGAGACCAGAACATAGGCTCCCGTGCCGTTGATATTGCGCACGGCAAAGTTGTCGATCTTCTCCTTGAAGTCTTGCACCGTGGTGCTGTTGTTAGCCTCTGCCCATTCCTTGTCCATGATGAACAGATTAGTCAGATAGGCCGGCAGCAGTGGATTGGGGCCCTTGGTTTTGATGTGGACCGTGTAGGCGTCGGTCTTCGACACCGTGTCGACGGAGCTCAGAGCGGCCTTCATGTTGGATTGCGGTTGCTGCGCCCGATTGAGCGAGAACACCACATCGTCGGCATCGAACGTATTGCCGTTATGAAATACCACGCCCTGGCGCAGTTTGAATTCCCAGACGTTCGGATCGCCCGTGACCTGCCACGACAGCGCCAGTGCCGGCTCCAGCGTGCCGTCGATCTCGCGCAATACGAGCGGCTCGTAGAACAGATGCATCAGATTGTGGGTCGGGCTCTCGTTCTGCGCGTGCGGATCTAGCGTCAATGCGTCGCCCGAACGTGCCCACTTTAGTGATTTCGCGTCCGCCGCACTGCCGATAAGGCAGATTACGGCCAGCGCCGCCGCGCCTTTTGCCATGCCCCGCATCTCTATCTCCGCTTTGCCGCCGCCACGACAAATTCATCATCTCAGTTTGGGATTCAACGCGTCACGCAACCAATCCCCGAGCAGGTTCACGGCAAGAACCAAGACAGCAAGCGTGATGCCGGGGAACGCCACCATCCACCATGATCCGGAAAACAAATACCTGTTGCCGATCTGGATCATCGTGCCGAGCGAAGGCTCGCTCGGAGGCAGGCCGACGCCGAGAAACGACAGCGTCGCCTCGGTGATGATGGCCAACGCCAGATTGATCGTTGCAATCACCAGGACCGGTGACAGCACGTTGGGGAGCACGTGCTTGAACATGATGGCAGGGCGGCTGAGCCCGATGAGGCGCGCGGCCTGCACGTATTCCTTGTTCTTCTCCACGAGCGTCATGCTGCGCACGGTGCGCGCGTATTGCACCCAGAACGAGAAGCCGATGGAGCAGACCAGGATCCAGAACTGTCCTCCGCTCGAGACGCGGCCCTTGAACGCCGTCATGGCTATGCCGTTCACGAGCAGCGCGATGAGGATGGTCGGAAACGTCAACATCACGTCGGCGATACGCATGATCGCCGAGTCGACGTAGCCGCCGAGATAGCCCGCGGCCAGGCCCAGAGACACGCCCATGACGATGGCCATGACGACCGCCAGCAGGCTGATCGCAATCGAGCTGCGCGTCCCATACAAGATGGTGGAGAGAATATCGCGGCCCTGATCGTCGGTGCCGAAGAGGAAACGCGGATCGCCCTCCTTCAGCCAAGCCGGGGGCAGGTTCGAATCGAGAAGGTTCAATGAGCCGAGATCATAGGGATTGTGCGGCGCTATGAGTGGGGCGAACAGCGCGGCCGAGAGCATGCAGGCGGTCAGGATTGCGGCGAGAACCACCAGCTTCGAGCGCTTGAAGCTGTAGAACAGGTCACTGTCCAGCGCGCGGCGGACAAATCCGCGCTCCTGTCGGGGAGATGCGGTGGCCGCCGCGGATCGGCGCCCGGAGTCAGTGACGTCTGTCATGCTTCACGCCCATGAATACGGATGCGCGGATCGACCCACACGTACAGCAAGTCGACGATGAAGTTGATGAGGACGAAGAGAAACGCCACCAGCAGCAGATACGCCGACATCACCGGAATGTCGGCATTTTGGACGGATTGGATGAACAGAAGCCCCATCCCCGGCCACTGAAAAACGGTCTCCGTAATGATGGCGAAGGCAATAACGGCGCCGAGCTGCAATCCAATGATGGTAATGACCGGAATGAGCGTGTTCTTCAATGCGTGTCCGAAGTTGACGGCCTTGTCGGAGAGGCCGCGGGCGCGGGCGAACTTGATATAGTCGGTTCGAAGCACCTCCAGCATCTGTGATCGGACCAGGCGCGTGATGAGGGTCATTTGAAACAGCCCGAGCGTGATGGACGGCAGGATCAGCGCCTTAAGCCCGGATATCGTCAGAAAGCCTGTGGTCCATCCGCCCAATTGCACGACCTCGCCGCGCCCGAACGACGGCAGTATTCCCAGATTTACGGCAAACACGTAGATCAGCAGAATACCGATCAGGAATGTCGGTAACGAAATGCCTATCAGGGAGACCGACAGGAATATTCTGGATAGCCAGGAGTCCCGATAAATGCCGGTATATACACCCATGGGGATACCAAGCAGGATGGCAAACACGGCCGCCGTCAGGGCCAGCTCCAGCGTCGCCGGAAAGCGGCTGGCGATGATCGTCGTGACGGGCTGTTTGACCTGGTAGGAAATGCCGAAGTCGAACTGCGCCGCGTTCCAGATGAAGCGGCCGAACTGGACGACGATCGGATCGTCGAGGCCGAGGTCCTTCCGAAGCTGCATTCGGTCTTCCAGGCTCGTGTCCTGCCCGACCATCTGGTTGACCGGATCGCCGACGAAACGGAACAGCACGAAAGCCAGCAGCGCCACGGCTACCATGACAATGGCAGCCTCGAGCAATCTGCGGATGGCAAAGGCGAGCATGGACTTGTCCTAGCAGTCGTCAGTTCCGGGATGCCTGACGCTTGGCACACAACCCGCCCGTGCCATCATTTCATGGGATTGAGCCTTGAGCAGAATGAACGATTCGATGAAGTTCCGCGATCCGTGCGTGACGCTTCATCTTCAGTCGCTGGACGAATTCCTAGTCGATCCTGCGTCTATCTTGTCGCACTTGATCGCGGCTGGCAGAGCGGACCCGCCAGCCGCGTTCGTATGCGCTTAATCCTGCTTCTGAACCCAGTACAACAGGATCTGATTGTCAGCGCGCTGAGCGATTTTCGTCTTCTTGTTCACGCCCCAAACCAGGGCCTGTTGATGCAGGGGAAGCAAACCTGCCTCCTCGTGCACGATCGTGAACGCTTGGAAAATCAGTTCGTCTCGCTTCTTTGGGTCGACCTCGACGAGGATCTGTTTGGCCAGATCCTCGACCTTCTGATTGCAATAGCCGCCATAGTTGAACGTGCCGCCCTTGCCGTCGGCATCGCGGCAGCCGGCGATGTTGGCCAGAACGTTCCAGCTATCGAACGAGCCCGGTGTCCAGCCGAGCAGGTTGAAGGACGAGTCGTACTTCTTGGTCGGGCCCGCCTTCTCGAAGTATTTGGCCTTGGGCTGCGCCAGCAACGTCACCTTGACCCCGACGCGCGCCAGCATCGTCGTTACGGCCTGGCAGATCGCCTCGTCGTTGACGTAGCGGTCGTTCGGGCAGTCGAACGTGACTTCGAACCCGTTCGGGTAGCCGGCTTCCGCGAGCAGCTTCTTGGAGGCCTCGGGATCATAGGGATGCCGCTTGAACTCCGCCGATCGCGAATACAGCAGCGGCGAGATCAGCAGGGCCGACGGCGTGGCGAGGTTGCGCATCACGCGCGACTTGATCGCCTCGATGTCGATGGCCTGATAAAAGGCCTTGCGGACGCGCACGTCTTTGAACGGGTTCTTGCCCTTGACGTTGGAGTAGAGCAACTCGTCGCGCATCTGATCCATATTCAGGAAGATGGTGCGCAGCTCGGGGCCGGTCAGAACGTCCGTCGACGGATTGCTCTTGATGCGCTCCACGTCCTGAACCGGGACCGGGTCCATCATGTCGATCTCGCCGGAGAGCAGTGCGGCAACGCGCGTCGCATCCGACTTGATGGTGGTGAAAATGACCTCGGTCAGATTGTGTTCCGGCTTGCCCCACCAGTTCGGATTGGGCTTGAAGACCGTCTTCACGCCCGGCTCATGGCTGACAATGGTAAAGGGGCCGGTGCCGTTGGCCTTGAGCGCGAAGGGATTGAGCGACGTGGCGGTGGCTGATTGGGCCTGTGTGGCGCCGTTCGCCTCGGCCCATTTCTTTGAGTAGATGTACCAGGTATCCCACTCGTAATGCAGAATGGGGTTCGGCGATGTCAGAACGAAGTCGACCGTATTGTCGTCGACCTTCACGGCTTTCATGTCGGCTGGCGCGCGCGACTTGATCTGCGAGCCGGGGCTGCGCATGCGATCGAGCGAGAAGATGACATCGTCGGCAACGAAGTCCTCGCCGTTGTGGAATTTGACGCCCTTGCGTAGATGGAAACGCCATTTCAGCGGGTCGACGATCTCCCAGCTTTCCGCGAGACCCGGGATGATCTTCAGCTCCTTGTCACGCTTCGTCAGTCCTTCCATGACGTTGCCCATGGCGCCGAGCGTGAACGTCTCGTTCAGCGTGTAGGGGTCGAGCGCGTTCAGGTCACCCTGGAACGCGTATCGGAACGTCTTGGCGCTTGCGGGCGCCACGGCAAGGCCGACAGCAAGCGCGCCTGCTACAGCCCACGTACGAAACTTCATCGAAATCCTCCTCGGAAATCCCTGGCGACGGACGCGACGGCGTTGCTTCGTTGGCCGTTGACTGCCGCGCTGGGCGGATATTGGAGGAAGAGCGCCGGTTGGTCCAGCGCCACCGCTGACTATTCGGTGCGCGCCGTGAAAGCCCCGTAGACTGATTTTGTTGCAGTCGCGAGATCAGACCTCGTCTTCCGCCACCGCTTCGGACCAGGGTTGCTCGGGCTCGGTTGCGCCTTCATTGCCGGCGCCGGTCCGGCGGACTGCTCCTGCAATGGTGAAGGGGAAAGGATAGAGCACGGGATCGGCGAGAATGGTGGTGCAGGCCTCGTCGAGGATCTTGCGCGCCTCGGCGGGCAGGCGACGGTCGACCGTGACGGCCACGCCACCCGATACGTCCACGCGCGGCTGATGGAACGACGTATCAAGATCGAAGCCGTAGTCGGCCGTCATGGCGAGAAGCTGGAAAACGGCCGGAATGATACGCCGCCCGCCGCATCCGCCGATCCCTATTGCGTCGTCAGGACCTGTCATGATGGTTGGAACATAGTTCGACAAGCCGCGGCGGTCGGCGGCCAGGCCGTTGGGACCGCCGGGCCTCGGGTCGAACCAGTTGATGCCGTTGTTCATGAGAATGCCTGATTGGGGCAGAACAACCCGGCTTCCGAATAGCGACAGCAGTGTCTGGGTCAGGGTGACGATATTGCCGTGGCGGTCGATGACGGAGAGATGCGTCGTCGACGTTGGTACGCTGCGCTCGCCGGCATCGCCCATGCGCTTGAAGCGGTCTGTCCACGCGGTCTCCAGCGACTTGGCATAGGCCACGAAGCGCGGGCCGTCGGGGCCGGACCCGTGTGGGCCGCTTCGCTTTTTCAAATCACCGAACGCCACGGCCAGCGTCGGCCCGCCGTTCAATTCGGGCAGCACGTGCATGGTCCGGTCACGATAGCTGAACCGTAGAGGCTCCCGCTCGCGCGGCGCGACGGCGGTCAAGTCCTCCTCCGTGAGATAGCCGCCCAGGGCCTGCACATCCTCAGCGATCGTCCGTGCCAGCGCGCCCCGATATAGCACCCCCGCTCCTTCCTCGGCGATGGCGCGCAGCGTGCGCGCCAAGGCGGGAGCGGGAAGGCGAATCTGAGCGAGCCCGGCCTGCGGTGCGGCAGGCACGGGGGGCAGTCCGCGGTGCAGGAATCGTTGCGAGGCGCCTGCATCTTTCAACAGATCGCCCAATCCGCTTGCGATCACCATCATCGTATGCCAGTCGACAATGGGGCCCTCTTCAGCCAGCGGAATGGCCGGTTTCACGAGCGACGCCCATGGCTTGGTCCCGAACATCTTGTGCGCGAGCGCCAGACCCGCGGGCTGCGTCGGGGCCACCAGCGCCTTGGCGCCCGTAGTGTTGAGATTGTCCTTCACAAGCGGCCAGCCGAACAGGTTGCCCTCGTCAAGGCCGCCGGCGAGTGGAAAGTCCTCGATCCTGAGGCCCTTGGGCGAGCGTCCGCCGAAGTCGATGGCGGTGACCTTGCCCGTCGTGGCCTCCAGCACCAGCATGGCACCGACGCCGCCGATGCCGCTCATCCACGGCTCGACCACGCCCACGGCGAAGGCTGCAGCAATGGCCGCATCGACGGCATGGCCGCCTTCCTTGAGGACGCGCGCGCCGACCTCGGACGCAACGCGGTTCTGCGTCACCACGATGCCGCCTTTCGATCGCACCGACGGTTTGCGCACCACGCGCTTGAGCGAGAGGTTCGGCGAAAGGGACGGGGTGATAGCTGGCACGCGGGTGCTCCGTGGTTGTCGGATTAGGCAGTGCCAAGATGCGTCTTGAGCGCATCGAGCACGGCGTCGGGGGCCTCGGCCATCATGATGTGGCCGCAGCGGGGGATGGTCGTGACTTTGGCGCCCGTGATGAGCGCGGCGAGCTCCGCGCCCTTCTTGGCCGGTGTCATCACATCGTCGCTGCCGAGAATGAACTGAGTGGGACAGGTGATTTTCCTGGCTGATGTTGTACCAGTCGTCCAGGCGTTGCAGGCGGCGAGGTCACTCGCCAGTACGCCGGGCTGGTTGAGATTCAATAGAGCGCGCGACGATCCTGTCATCCAGAGACCCGGTGCCGGATGCCCGCCGAGCCGGGCCGGCGCACTGTGACACCACGTCGTCATCATGTCGTAGGCCTTGGAAGGATCGTCCTTGGCGGCCGCGAGCAAGGCCGGATGCACGGGCATGGACGAGGATACGCCCAGCAGGGCCAGATGCGAGAAGTGCGTCGGCGCACGTGCCGCCGCTTCCAATGCGATCACCGCGCCCATCGAATGTCCGACGAGCGCTGCCCGCTTTAACCCCGCCGCCGCAATGAATCGGACGATCCAATCTGCCATGGCATCGATGCTCGCCAATGGCGCGCCGCCCGAGCGGCCATGTCCCGGCAGATCGATGGCAAGCGACGACCAGCCATGCCAGGCGAACCAGCGGCTCTGCAGCTGCCAGCAGACATGGTCAAGGCCTGCACCATGAACGAAAACGACCGCAGGCTTGCGCGCATCGAAGGTGCGGCCGCCGGTCGCCGCGAACACGCCATGGTCATCGACATCGAGCTGCATCACGCCGTGCCCTTCTGCGCGGCCTTCAGCGCCTGCTCCAGATCCTCGACGAGATCCTGCGGATCTTCGAGCCCGGTCGACAGCCGCGCCAGCTCCTCGCCGATGCCGGCGTTGGCCAACTCTTCCGCGCTCATCTGTGCATGCGTCGTGCTTGCCGGGTGGATGATGAGCGACTTGGCATCGCCGACGTTGGCGAGATGGGAAAATACTTTCAGCCGCTCGATAAGTGTTTTTCCTGCTGCGCGACCTCCCTTCACGCCGAAGCTCATGATGGCCCCGGCGCCCCTAGGAAGCTGTCGCTTCGCCAGCGCATAGTCGGCATGGCTTTCGAGACCCGGATACTTCACCCAAGCGACGGCCGGGTTCTTGGCCAGGAACTGTGCCACCACCTCGGCGTTGCCGACGTGCCGAGCCATGCGCACGGGCAGCGTCTCCAGCCCCTGCAGCAGATAAAAGGCGTTGTGTGGACTGAGCGTGGCACCGAAGTCGCGCAAGCCTTCCGCGCGTGCCCGCATGATGAACGCCGCCGGACCGAACTCTTCCGCGAAGGCGAGGCCGTGATAGCCGGCGTAGGGCTCCGTCAGCGTTGGAAACTTGCCGGAGCGCGTCCAGTCGAAGCGGCCGGAGTCGACGAGAACGCCGCCGATAGCAACGCCATGCCCGCCGATGAACTTCGTCGCAGAGTGCATGACGATATCGGCCCCATATTCGATCGGCCGGCACAGGTAGGGCGTCGCAAAGGTGGAATCGATCATCAGGGGCAGCCCGTGGGCGTGCGCCACATCGGCCACGGCCTTGATGTCCAGCACCTCCAATCCCGGATTGCCGAGCGTCTCGGCGAACACGAGCCGTGTCTCAGGCTTGATGGCCTTGGCAAACGCGGCGGGATCGCGCGGATCGACGGCGGTGCTGGTGATGCCGAAGCGCGGGAGCGTATGCACGAACATGTTGTGGGAACCGCCATATACGCGCGACGACGTCACGATATGACTGCCCGCCCCCATAAGCGTGACGATGGCCAAATGCAGCGCCGCCTGCCCGCTGGCCGCCGCCACGGCGCCGACACCGCCTTCGAGCGCGGCCATCCGTTCCTCGAACACGGCGACGGTCGGGTTCGAAATGCGCGAATAGATGTGTCCTGCCCGCTCCAGGTTGAACAATGCGGCTGCGTGGTCCACATCCTCGAACACGAACGATGTCGTCTGATAGATGGGCACGGCGCGTGCGCCCGTCGCCGGATCGGGCCGCTGCCCCGCGTGCAGCGACAGCGTGTCGAAACGCGGATATCGATCGGAGCTCATGGGTGCCTCGGTCACTGGGGCAGGGTGGCGATCGCGCTCTGCCTGCGCAAAAGCTATACGGTGCTGATGGCGGGCGTCCAGCGCCCCGCCTCGGCTGCCGCCCATAGCGAGAGCGGGCCGGTGTCCTGGCGCTTCTAAGAACGCATCGCTGCGTTGCAGCAAGTTGGTGGCCAACCTTGCTGCTTTACGTTAGGGATTTGGCCGGAGAATGGACCGCTTCGGTCCCGAGCCGAGGCATTCCGCTGCATGCTGCGCACCGACGGTCAGCTCCACTACCTGCGGGAAACGCCGCCGAAGGATGCGGACACGATCGAGATCGCACCGGGCATTCTGTGGCTGCGGCTGCCGCTCCCCTTCCGATTGAACCACGTCAATATTTGGCTGTTGCGCGAAGAGAACGGCTGGACGATCGTCGATACGGGTGCGGGCACGCAGCAGGCGCGCGAGCTTTGGGAGGCGCTGCTCGGGGGCGTGCTGTCCGGCAGCCGCATCAATCGCATCATCTGTACGCATGGACACACCGATCACATCGGCCTTGCAGGCTGGCTCGTCGAACGTACCGGCGGTGCGCCGTTTGCCGCGACGCTGGTCGAGTGGCTGTCCGCGCAAGTCCGGCTATCGGAGTCGCAGCTGCCGATGCGGCCGGAGGTGGTCCGCTTCATGCAGAGCCACGGGTGCGATGCCCCCACGATCGAGGCTTACCGCAACGATCGCCGCCGCACGCACGCGCTCCTAGGCGAGGCGCCCGGTACCATCGAGCGGCTGCGCGATGGGGCCATCATCGCCTTTGGCGGCCGCCAATGGCGCATCATGGTTTGTGGCGGGCACACGCTCGAACATGCTTCGTTCTGGTGCGATGAGGGCAAGATTCTGATTGCCGGCGACCAGGTGCTGTCGAAGATCTCGCCCATGATCGGAGTCTACCCGGGCGAACCCTGGGCTGATCCGCTGGCGGAATATCTCGGCTCGCTGAACCGCTTTCGCGAATTGCCTGCTGATGCGCTCGTACTGCCGTCGCATGGCCTGCCGTTTTGCGGCCTGCATACGCGTCTCGACCAGCTCCAGCACCATCACGAGTTGCGCCTCGATCACTTGGCCCGGCTGATGGACGAGCCTCGCACGACTATGGAGCTGACCCACGGCCTGTTTCCCAAGGCCGTGGCCGAAGGCCAGGGCCGCCACGCGCTGGCGGAGACCATCGCCCATGCTCACTACCTCATCGGCCGCGGCCGGGCCGTCCGCGAGATGACAAATGATGGCCGCATCCTCTTTCGCCGGGCCGAGGACAAGGAAAGCGAGTTCATCGCTGCGGATTGAGGCACGCCGCATAAAATTCGATCACGCCCGGCCGCTTTAACTTGCCCCGTTTTGCACGCCCAACCTATAGTCGATGTGCGGGGCAGGCTGGCTCGCCGGGAGTCGCAGGCTCGCATTGGCATAAATCCGTCAGCTCGAAGCCAAAGCGTGAGGTTGTCATGCGTTTCAGAAAATATTCCATCGCTGCCCTCTCGGCTGCGGTGATGGCTACCGGTATTGCATTCACCCTTGGTGGCGCGCCGGCCCAAGCTCAGGGCAATCTTCGCATCGGCATGACGGCCAACGACGTGCCTCTGACCTGGGGCCAGCCGGACAACGGGTTCGAAGGCTACCGGTTCATGGGCCTGCTGGTTTATGACGCCCTCATCAACTGGGATCTCACGTCGGCCGACAAACCGTCAGGCCTCATTCCCGGCCTGGCCGAGAGCTGGGAGGTCGACCAAGCCGACAAAACCAAGTGGGTCTTCAAGCTGCGCCGAGGCGTGAAATTCCACGACGGCTCGGACTTCAATGCCGATGCGGTCGTCTTCAACATGGATCGGCTGCTCGACGAGAAGGCGCCGCAGTACAGCGCGCGCATGGCCTCGCTCGTCAACTTCCGCATTCCGGCCTACAAGTCTGTGCGCAAGATCGACGACTATACCGTCGAATTCACCACCCAGACGCCGGACGCGTTCTGGCCCTATCAGATCTGCTACATCCTGATGGCGTCGCCCAAGCAATGGGAAGCCACCGGCAAGGACTGGGCCAAGTTCGCGCTGACGCCTTCAGGCACAGGACCGTGGAAGCTGACGGCCCTGAAGGCGCGCGAGTTCGCCGAGCTGGTTCCCAACAAGGACTATTGGGACAAGGCGCTTGCCCCCAAGCTCGACAAGCTGACGCTGATCCCGATGCCGGATGCCAGCGCGCGCACGGCGGCGCTTCTGGCAGGTCAGGTCGATTGGATCGAGGCGCCGGCACCCGATGCCATGAAGCGCATCCAGAGCGCCGGGTTCAGCATCGCGTCGAATGTCTATCCGCACATCTGGTCGTGGCACCTCAATCGCGTGGAAGGCTCGCCATGGAACGATATTCGCGTGCGCAAGGCGGCCAATCTCGCGATCGACCGCAAAGGCGTGCTCGAGCTTCTCGGCGGCTACGCCGTGGAGGCGACCGGGCACGTCGTGAAAGGCGACCCGTGGTACGGGAAGCCTAGTTTCGAGATAAAGACGGACGTGGAGGCCGCCAAGAAGCTGCTGGCCGAGGCCGGCTTTGGCCCCGACAAGCCCGTCAAGGTCAAGATGCTGATCTCGGCATCGGGTTCCGGCCAGATGCTTCCGCTGCAGATGAACGAGTACATGCAGCAAAGTCTCAAGGCCGTGAATATCGACGTCGATTTCGAGGTCGTCGAGTGGCAAGCGCTGCTGGACTTGTGGCGTGCCGGCGGAAAGTCGCCCCAGGTCAAGGGCGCGCACGGCGTCAACATCTCCTACACAACGCAAGACCCCTACAGCGCGTTCACGCGGCTGATGCGCTCTGACCTTGCGGCACCGGTCGGTGTCAACTTCGGCTACTACAACGATCCGGAAATGGACAAGTTGCTGAACGATGCGCAGAACACCTTCGAGCCCAAGGCTCGGGACGAGGTTCTGGCGAAGATCCACACCAAGATGGTGGACGACGCGCTTTTCCTCTGGGTCGTGCATGACGTAGGCCCTCGGGCCATCAGCCCGAAGGTCAAGGATTTCGTGCAGGTGCGCAACTGGTTCCAGAGCCTGTCAGGCGTCACGATGGCGAAATAAGGAAGCAGGACCGTCGCTGGCGCGCGCTGTCTTGCGCGCGGCAGCGATGTCGTTTGGGCCTTCTGCCCGGAAGTGAGACCGAGTGCTCGGCTATGCGCTGCGCCGCCTGCTGTATGTAATTCCGATCTCCCTCGGCGTGACGATCCTCGTCTTCGCTCTCGTGCATCTTGCTCCGGGCGATCCCTTGAACGCCGTGGTCGCGCCCGACGCCCCTGCAAGCGTCGTTGCCAAGCTGAAGGCGGACTACGGCTTCGACAAGCCGCTACCGCTGCAGTATGCGCAGTGGCTTGGCCGCGCAGTGCGTGGTGACCTCGGCCTTTCGGTGGTCAACAGCCGCCCCGTTCTCGACCAACTGATCATTGCCGTACCGAACACGCTGATGCTGGCCGTGGTGGCCACTCTGATCGGTTTCACGCTCGGTGCCATCCTTGGGGGACTCGCCGGGTATTTCCAGGGTACGTGGATCGACAAGTTTGCCACCGGCTTCGGCGTCGCCGGAGTATCCGTGCCCCACTACTGGCTCGGCATGGTTCTCGTGATCATTTTCGGCGTCGAGCTCAACTGGCTTCCGGCCACCGGCATGGGCCCCGGCGGTTCGGGCAGCTGGGAATGGAACTGGGTCCACATTCGGCACCTCATTCTTCCCGCCGTCACGCTGTCGGTCATTCCGTGCGGAATCATCACGCGCACGGTGCGGGCCATCGTCGCCGAAATCCTGTCGCAGGAATTTGTGCAGGCGCTCCGCGCCAAGGGACTGCTCAACGGACGTACCATGCTGCATGTCATCAAGAACGTGGCGCCGACGGTACTTGCGGTTATGGGGTTGCAACTCGGCTATCTGCTAGGCGGCTCGATCCTGGTCGAGACCGTGTTCAATTGGCCGGGCACGGGCTTCCTTCTCAACGACGCCATCTTCCGGCGCGACATCCCCATGCTGCAGGGGACCATCCTGGTGCTGGCGATGTTCTTCGTCGCGCTGAACCTCATCGTCGATATCCTGCAAACGCTTATCGATCCGCGCATGCGGCGGACTTGAGGACGCTGCATGAACCTCAACACGCCCGCCGCCGCTACCATCGATGTCGCCCAGGTCGTGCTGCAGTCGCGGGGCTACTGGACCACCGTGTGGCAGCGCCTGAGCCGCGACAAGGTCACGGTCGCATTCGCCGTTCTGCTCGCCCTCATTGTTCTCTCGGCCATCTTCGCCCCATGGATCACGCCGCACGATCCTTACAAGGGCAATATTCTCCGCCGCCTGAAGGAAATAGGCTATCCCGGCCATCTTCTGGGTACCGACGAGACCGGCCGCGACATGCTGACCCGCCTGATCTACGGCGGCCGTCTGTCGCTGTTCATGGGCGTGATGCCGGTCGTGAACGCGCTGGCGATCGGCGGCCTGCTCGGGATCATTGCGGGCTTTGTTGGTGGCCGCATCAACATGCTCATCATGCGCACCATGGATATCTTCTACGCCTTCCCGTCCGTGCTGCTTGCCATCGCCATCTCAGGCGCGCTGGGTGCCGGCATCGGCAACGCCATCCTATCCCTCACCATCGTCTTCATTCCGCCCATCGCGCGGGTTGCCGAAAGCGTCACGACTCAGGTGCGCTCGCTCGACTATGTCGAGGCGGCGCGGGCCTCGGGCGTGTCCTCGGCACGCATCATTCGCGTGCACGTGCTCTCGAATGTCCTGGGCACGGTTTTCATCTACGCCACCGGGCTGGTGAGCGTATCCATCATCCTGGCGTCCGGGCTGTCGTTCCTGGGTCTGGGTACTCGGCCGCCCGAGGCGGAATGGGGCCTGATGCTCAACACGCTGCGGCAGGCGATCTACGTAAATCCCTACGTGGCCGCGCTGCCCGGCGTGATGATCTTCATGACCTCCTTGAGCTTCAACTTGCTGTCCGACGGCTTGCGGTCGGCCATGGACGTGAGACTTTGAGCGCATGAACATCTCAACGTCAGGGCGGCGGGCCGATCCCATCCTCGAGGTCTCCGGCTTGCGCAAGTACTTTCCCGTCCGCGGCGGCATCCTCAATCGCACCATCGCCCAGGTGCAAGCCGTCCACGGCGTCGACTTCGATCTGGAGCGCGGCGAAACGCTTGGTATCGTCGGGGAATCGGGGTGCGGCAAATCTACTACGGCGCGCCTGCTCATGCGGCTCATCGAGCCGGACGCCGGCAACGTGGTTCTCGACGGCAACAAAGTCGGCAGCGGCGAGGCGATGAGCGTGCGCGACATGCGCCGGCAGATGCAGATGGTCTTCCAGGACAGCTACTCGTCCCTCAATCCGCGTCTCCCGTGCGAGGAGACGATCGCCTTCGGCCCCAAGGGACACGGTCTGCCGCAAGCAGAGGCTCGCGAACGTGCGCGCAGCCTTCTCGCCAAGGTCGGACTGGAGCCGAACCTGTTCATCCGCCGCTATCCGCATGAACTGTCGGGCGGCCAGCGCCAGCGCATCAACATCGCTCGCGCCCTGGCGCTCGATCCGCGCATCGTCATCTTGGACGAGGCCGTGTCGGCCCTCGACAAGTCGGTGCAGGCCCCGGTGC
>CADEFX010000074.1 GCA_902826715.1 uncultured Hyphomicrobiales bacterium
CGCATTATCCGCTGCGAGATAGGTATGCCCCCGCAGCACATAAAGCTCGACGTTGCCGGGATCGTAGGCGATCGCTCGGCTCAAGTCTTCCGCGGCTTCATTGTACCTTTCGAGCAGCAACTTTGCCTCGGCGCGCGCGCGATATCCCGGCCCGAAGCGCGCATCGAGCCCCACCGCACGATTGAAGTCCCGTAGCGCCGCGTGCGGCCGGTTCTGCGCCAGATGCAGCCGGCCGCGACCATTGAGCGGTGCTGGATTCGTGGAGTTCAGTTGAATGGCCTTCGAGAAGTCCTTGATGGCCGCGTCGGCATCGCCCATGCGCGTGAACGCGTTGGCGCGATTGTTGAAGGCGGCCGCATAGCCCGGCGCCAGCAGCAGCGCGCGGTCGAAGTCTTTCAGTGCCTCTTTGGATTGCCCAAGACTGTGGAGCAGGTTGCCGCGATTGTTGTAAGCCGCCGCGCCTTCCGGAAACAGAATGACCGCGCGGTTGAAGTCCTCGAGTGCCTGGCGCGTCAGATTAAGCCTCTGAAAGGTCACGCCACGATCATTGTGGATGTTGGCGCGGCGATCGCTGACGATGGCCTGGTCCTTCAGAGCCTCGGAATAGAGTTCAATCGCCTGCTCGGCACTGCCGCGTTGCAGCGCCGCCGAGGCTTCCCTGGCGCGCGTCAAGCCGTTCTCCTCGCCAGCGGCTGGCCCCGGCTGCAGCAGTGCAGCCGCGACGAGGCTTGACAGGATAAAATGTTGGCGCATGCCCACCCGTGTTCGAAGCACCTGCCAGCCCTGGAACTCTCAGCGCGGTTCACGCCACCAGACACTAGCACCTGACGCGGCCGCATGCGAGTAACCGCGATGCTTCACCGGGCCGGCGGAAGTTCGTTCGCTCTCAGGCGCCGGGCCAGCTTGTCCAACACGCCGTTGACAACCTTAGGCTCATCTTCAGACAAAAACGCGTGCGCCACCTTGATGTACTCGTTGATCACCACACGTGCCGGCACATCGGTGCGCTCGAGCAACTCGAACACGCCGGCCCGCAGCACGGCGCGCAGAATCGCGTCGATTCGCGTCAGGCGCCACCCCTGCGCGAGTTGCTGATCCACAATCGGATCGATCTCGCGCTGGCGACGCACGACCCCTTTCAGCAGATCCGTGAAAAACGCCCGATCGGCGTCGGCCAGCGCCGGATCCTCTGCCTTCGGCCCGAAGCGCCGAGCCATGAACTCGCCGATGACGTCGTTCAGATCCGTCTGCGCGAGATCCATCTGATAAAGCGCTTGCACGGCCGAAAGCCGCGCGGCGCTGCGCGGCTCCAACGGCATCTGGGGCTCGTCGGCGCCGGTCATGCCTTTTGCGCCTGAAAGCTTTGGGCGAGTTCGATAAGACGGAGGCAGGCTCGTGCCGCATCCCCGCCCTTGCCGGTCCGCCCGCCACGCGCGCGTGCCAGTGCCTGCTCGTGCGTATCGACGGTCAGGATGCCGTTGCCGACCGGAATGTGCTGCTCGGTCGCAACCTGCATCATCCAGTGATTGGCATTGTTGCAGACGATATCGTAGTGCGATGTCTCGCCCCGGATCACGCACCCCAAGGCCACCGCGCCCGCGTAGCGCGCCGATGGCTTCGTCGAGAGCGGATTGCCATAGAACAAGCCTGCCGCCGCAGCGAGCGTCAGGACTTGCGGGATTTCGAGCGCACCGGGCACCTCGATGCGATCGAACGTGGCACCGCGCACCTTCAGCTCCGCGACGGCACCGTCGACAAGCTCTTTCGAGATGTCCTCGTAATACGGTGCTTCGATGATGAGCACGCGAGCCGCTACGCGCGTGCTCGCGCCGGCGCTCGATCCTTTGCCTGCCATGTTGGCTACTCGATTTTGCGCGTGCCGATGACGCGAAGGCCGTATCCTTCGAGGCCCACGTAGCGGGACGACGGTGAATTCGTCAGCAGCACCATATCCGAAATTCCAAGGTCACGCAGAACCTGCGCGCCGACGCCGATTTCGACCAGCCGCCGCTCCTCGCTGACGGCGTTGGCCGCACGCTTGGTCAGCCAGCCCGATACCGAGCGGGGCCGCAAATCCCTAATCATCACCAGGACGCCGCGGCCTTCTTCCGCGATAATCTCCAGGCTCTTCTGGATGAGCGAGCCCTTCTCGCCGTCGGTGTCGATGCCCAGCATATCGGCCGGCATGTTCACGGCATGCACGCGCACCAGGACAGGCCCCGGTGCAGACAGATCGCCACGCACCATGACCACGTGCTCGAACGGCTCGACGGTGGTCTCGTACACGTGCATGTCGAATTCGCCGCCGAAGACGCTGTCAACGCGCGAAGTCATGGTCCGCTTGACGATGCGATCGTTCTTCAGGCGGTAGGCGATCAGATCCTCGATGGTGCCGACCTTCAGGCCATGCCGCTGCGCGAAAGCCACGAGATCCGGCATCCGCGCCATGGTGCCGTCGTCGTTCATGATCTCGCAGATCACGGCTGCGGGCAGCAGGCCGGCCATTCTGGCGAGATCGACGGAGGCCTCGGTATGCCCGGCACGCACCAGCACGCCGCCGCTGCGCGCGATCAGCGGAAACACGTGCCCCGGCGTGACGATATCCCTGTAGTCGCGCGACGGATCGATGGCCGTGGCAATAGTCCGGGCCCGATCGGCGGCGGAAATGCCCGTTGCGATGCCTTCACGCGCCTCGATCGAGACCGTGAACGCCGTGCGGTGCCGCGCCTCGTTCTTGCGCGACATGTACTCGAGATGAAGTTGCTCGGCCCGCGTCTCGGTGAGCGACAGGCAAATAAGCCCGCGCCCGTGCTTGGCCATGAAGTTGATAGCCTCCGGCGTCGCCATCTGCGCAGGGACGACCAGATCGCCTTCGTTCTCACGATCCTCGGCGTCGACAAGAATGATCATGCGGCCGTTGCGGAAGTCCTCGAGGATATCCTCGATGGGCGAAATGAAGCCCTTGCCTTCCGAGTACTCGACCCGTCTCAAGCTATCCTTCACCGCCGGTACTCCAGAAGCCGCGCCACATAGCGCGCGAACAGGTCGACCTCAAGGTTGACTTTGCCGCCGGGTTTCTTGCTCTCCCAGGTCGTGGCCGTCAAGGTGTGGGGGATGATGTTGACGCCGAAGCGGTTGCCCGCCACCTCGTTAACGGTCAGCGAAATACCATCGAGGGCCACCGAGCCCTTGGGGGCGATGTACAGCGCCAGGTGCTCCGGCGCCTCGAACGTTATCCGGCGCGAATCGCTATCGGGCGTAATATCGACAATCGTGGCGACATCGTCGATGTGCCCGGACACGATATGGCCGCCAAGCTCGTCGCCCGCCCGCAGGGCCCGCTCCAGATTGACCCGGACGCCCGGCTTCCATCCTCCGAGCGTTGTCTTCGATTTCGTCTCGTTGGACACGTCGACCGCGAAAATGCTGCCCGCTCCGTCCGCCTTGATCGACGTCGCCGTGAGGCAGCATCCATCGCATCCGATCGAAGCTCCCAGCGGAATGGTGTCTGCCGGATACGCAGAGCGCAGCGTGAACTGACCGCCACGAACGGATACGACCTCGCCGATGTCCGTGATGATGCCTGTAAACATCGTCAGCTTCCTCGCATGCGATGGAAAACGTACAGCATGTCATCTCCCAACGCACGCTCGTGCGCCAGTGCAAACGCCATGTGGCCAGGCAATTCATGGACACTTCTCAGTGCGCCGTCGCGCGCACTGATGGCGTCCTGACTGCCCGCCGCCCGATACTGAACAATATCATCCACCAGCCCCATCGAGGAGAACGCGCGCGACACCGTCGGTCCTCCCTCGACGAGGAGGCGTGTAATGCCCTCGGCCACCAACGCCTCGGTGACTGCCGGAATCCAAGGGCGGCCGTTCACGGTCGCCACATGGAAGAGCCGGCATCCCGCGTCGGCCAGGGCGCTGTGTTGCGTGGCATCAGCACCCGGCGCGCTGAAGATCCAGACCGGAATATCGCGGGCACTCCGAACCATCCTGCTGTCGAGGGCGGGCAGTGTGCTCCCGCATAAGACGACACGTATGGGCGACCGGCCCAACAGGCCGGGCAACCGGCAGGTCAATTCTGGATCGTCATCCTGCACGGTCCGCGATCCGACCAGGATTGCGTCTGCACGCGCCCGCAGAAGACGGCCATGGCACGCGCCAACGGTCCCGTCACCCAACGCGGCTGCCCGCCGACACCACGGGCGATCTGCCCATTGCCATCGAGCGCCATCTTGAGCTGGATCAGGGGCCGGCGTTCCGTGACACGCAGGATGTGTCCTCGCGTCATTCGATCGGCTTCCCGCGCGCGCACCCCGCGCCTGACCTCGATCCCGGCGGCGCGCAGCATATCGATCCCGCGGCCCGCCACTCGCGGATCGGGATCGAGAATGCCGACGACCGCGCGCGACACGCCGGCCTCGATGATGGCGTTCGCACACGGCGGGGTCTTGCCGTAGTGCGAGCAGGGCTCGAGCGTCACGTACATCGTCGCACCCTGGGCCCGCGATCCGGCCCGCTGCAGCGCTACGGTCTCGGCATGCGGCCGGCCGCCAGGCTGGGTCCAGCCCCGCGCAATCACTTCGCCGGTCGCGGGATCCACCACCACCGCGCCCACCGAAGGATTGGGAGCCGTCGTGCCGAGGCCTCGTCTCGCCATACTCAACGCGATCTGCATGAACCCGTCGTCTGCGTCGTCACGGGTATCAGCGACCTGCGTCAATGCTCGGGCTCCGCCGGCATTCGCAACCGCACTCCCGAAGCGGGTTCGGCATCGCCACCTTCGGTCATCGGCCCATGGGCGATCTCCCCCAGAACCTCATGAAAGTCCGCTGCCTCGCGAAAATCACGATAGACGGAAGCAAAACGCACGTAGGCGACGGGATCAAGACCGCGCAAAGCTTCCATCACCAACTGGCCGATGGCCGAGGACGGGATCTCGCTCTCGCCCATGCTTTCGAGCTGGCGCACAATTCCAGAAACCATGCGTTCGATGCGATCAGGCTCCACGGGACGCTTGCGCAGCGCAATCTCGACCGAGCGCGAAAGCTTGTCGCGATCGAATACGACGCGGCGCCCAGCACGCTTGATAACAGTCAACTCGCGCAACTGAACACGCTCGAAGGTCGTGAAGCGGCCGCCGCAATCGGGGCACACACGCCGGCGGCGGATGGCAGCATTCTCCTCGGTCGGCCGGCTATCCTTGACCTGCGTGTTCTCGCTCGAGCAATACGGGCAGCGCATATCTCTTCTCCAACGCGTTGGCCGCTGTTTCTTGCACGCCGGTCAGGCGTAGATCGGAAACCGGGCGCACAACTCGATCGCCTCGGCCTTGACCTTGCTCTCGACCGCCGCGTTCCCGGCTTCGCCGCTGGCCGCAAGACCATCGAGCACTTCGGCGATCATGCGCCCGACCTCGCGAAATTCCGCAACGCCAAAGCCGCGCGTGGTACCCGCCGGCGAGCCGAGGCGGATACCCGAGGTGACCATCGGCTTCTCCGGATCGAACGGCACGCCGTTCTTGTTGCACGTGATGTGCGCACGGCCCAGCGCCTTCTCCGAGATATTGCCCGTCAGCCCCTTGGGCCGCAGATCGACAAGGATGAGATGGGTATCGGTTCCGCCGGCCACCAGATCGTAGCCGGCGCGGTTCAGCACTTCGCCCAGCGCGCGGCAGTTGGCCACAATCGCCTTGGCATAGTCGGCGAACTCCGGCTCCAGCGCTTCCTTGAACGCCACCGCCTTGGCCGCGATGATGTGCATCAGCGGTCCGCCCTGCAGGCCCGGAAACACCGCTGAGTTGACCTTCTTGGCAATGTCCTCGTTGTTCGTCAGCACCATGCCGCCGCGCGGCCCCCGCAGCGTCTTATGTGTCGTCGTCGTCACGACATCCGCGATCGGCAGCGGGCTCGGATGCGCGCCTCCCGCCACGAGCCCGGCGAAGTGCGCCATGTCGACCATCAGGAATGCGCCGACTTCGTCCGCAATCTCGCGAAACCGTTTGAAATCAATCTCCCGCGGATAGGCCGAGCCGCCCGCGATGATGATCTTGGGTTTGTGTTGGCCCGCGAGCCGCCGCACCTCGTCGAAGTCGATGCGATGGTCCTGTCGGCGCACGCCGTAGCTCACCGCATTGAACCACTTGCCCGACTGGTTGACCGAAGCGCCGTGCGTCAAGTGCCCGCCCGAGGCCAGCGACAGCCCGAGGATCGTATCGCCGGGCTTGGCCAGCGCCATGAACGCAGCCTGGTTGGCCTGGCTGCCGGAGTGCGGCTGCACATTGGCAAAGCGGCAACCGAACAGCGTCTTGGCGCGCTCGATCGCCAGCGTCTCGGCCTCATCCACGAACTGGCAGCCGCCGTAATAGCGCCGGCCCGGATAGCCCTCGGCGTACTTATTCGTCAGGACCGTGCCCGCTGCCTCAAGTACGGCGCGGCTGACGATGTTCTCCGACGCAATGAGCTCGATTTCGGTTTGCTGGCGCTCCAGCTCGCGCTCGACCGCACCGTAAAGCTCCGGATCGCTCTCGGCCAGCGTGTCGGCAAAGAACCCTGTGTTTTGTTTCGCCTTGCGTGCGGCAGCGGCAGTTGGCATGGGAGCCCCGCATTCATGTCATGCTTGCTCTACGCCCGTTGGCGCGCGGCCCTCATATCATGCGCCGCGCGCCCGCAACAAGCCTGCAGGCCTCGCTATCCTGTGGCATGGCAAAGCTTTAGCCAGCCGTGCCTTCGGATGGCCGCTCCACCGCCCCGCGCCGCTGCAACCAAAGCATGGCGAACCAGCACCGGATCGCCCACGCCGCACCGAGGCACCATCCGGCCAGCACGTCCGTCGGCCAATGCACGCCCAAATAGATGCGGCTGATGCCGACCAGTGCCGTGAGCAGCACCGCCACAGCGAGCACGTAGACTTTCATCCGCCGCCGCGTCTGATGCCGCACCAGTAACGCCCCAAGCGTAAGGTAGACCACGGCTGCCATCATCGAGTGGCCCGAGGGAAAGCTCGCGCTGTAGGTCTCCATGCCGTGCGGCACCAGCTCGGGACGCGGCCGGGCGTAGGCCCATTTGATAGCCTGGCTGAGCACCATGCCGCTCATCACCGACACCAGCACGGTGATGGCCGCATGCGTCTTGCGTATCAGCGCCAGAAAGCCCGTCACGGCCAGGACGCCCAGCGACAACACTGCGGTGCCGCCGAGCGCGGTGATGTCGCGCATCATCTCCTCAAACCACTTTGGACCGATGGGGTCGGACAGATTGCCGGGAGTGCGCAGCGCCAGCAGCAACCACTCGTCGAACCGGCGCGCGCCGCCATCGGCGACCGCATCGGCCAGCGCAAGAAATCCCAGGACGCCCGCACCGACCAGGGCGGCCAGGGCGACGGTCAGACGCTCGAACCGGCTGACATGCTGGACGAATTGCGGTGGCCGGACGGCTTTCAGCAGACGATCCGCCATCGATCCTGAGCGTTGCATCGGCCGGATCCTGGTTCGCAACCGCACCGGATCGAAACGCTATTCCGCTGCCTGTGACGGCATCTGCAGCGGCAGGTTCAACTCGGCCCACAGCTCCCGCAGCGCCGCCACCAGCCGGTCCATATCTGCATCGCTGTGTTGTGGTGTCGGTGTCAACCGCAGGCGCTCGGTACCGCGAGCGACCGTCGGGAAATTAATCGGCTGCACGTAGATGGCGTAGCGGTCGAGCAGGCAGTCGGTCACCTGCTTGCAAAGCACCGGATCACCGACGAGCACCGGCACAATGTGGCTTGGGTTCTCCATCACCGGCAGACCGCCGCTTCTCAGCCGCCGTGACAGCGTGCGCGCGCGCTCCGTATGCCGCGTGCGCTCGGCTGAGCTGACTTTCAAATGTCGAATGCTCGCCGTGGCGCCCGCTGCAATGGCCGGGGCTACCGACGTCGTGAAGATAAAGCCTGGCGCGAAACTGCGAATGGCATCGACCAGCGCCCGCTTGCCAGCGATGTACCCACCCATCACGCCGAAACCTTTGGCGAGGGTCCCATTGATAATGTCGACACGATCCATCACGCCGTCGCGCTCGGCGATGCCGCCGCCCCGCGGCCCGTAGAGGCCGACCGCATGAACCTCGTCCAGGTAGGTAAGCGCGCCGTAGCGCTCGGCCAGATCGCAGATGCCCCGGATGTCGGCGATATTGCCGTCCATCGAATAAACCGACTCAAAGGCGACGATCTTCGGCCGATCCTTCGGCTGCGCCTTGAGCCGCTGCTCGAGATCGCCCAGGTCGTTGTGCCGCCAGATCAACTTCTCGCCGCCGCCATTGCGGATACCCGCGATCATGGAGGCGTGGTTCATCTCGTCCGACAGGATCACCGCGTCCGGCATCAGCTTCTGCAGGGTTGCCAGCGTCGTGTCGTTCGCCACGAAGGCGGACGTAAACAACAGGGCCGCTTCCTTGCCATGCAGATGGGCGAGCTCCGCCTCAAGCTCCACGTGATAATGCGTGGTGCCCGAGATGTTGCGTGTGCCGCCCGAACCGGCCCCGGCACGGTCGATGGCCTCATGCATGGCTGCCAGCACCATCGGATGCTGGCCCATGCCCAGATAGTCGTTGGAGCACCAGACCGTTACCGGGCGGCCGCCGGCCGCCGTCATATGCTCGGCGCGGGGAAATGCACCGCGATGCCGGCGGATATCGGCGAACACCCGATATCGCCCTTCCTGATGCAGCTTTTTCAGGGCCTCGTTGAAGATGCGCCCGTAGTCCACGCCTCAACTCCATCCGCTGCCGGAATGACGACGCGGCCGCCCCGGCCGCCTCAGTTTCCCAATGTCTAGCCGATGACGAAGAGCGTGCGCCATCGCCCATTGTCGCATGTCAATCCAGTACGGGTAAAAGATGGCCGTCAGTAGGCCGAGGCCGTAGGGCCAACGCCGTCTTTGTTATAGAGGTCGCGGCGGAATTGGATGACGCCGTCCTCGGTCGCCCAGGCCGTGATGTAGACGAAGTATAGCGGCACCGGGCGCTTCAGGCGCACATCCAGCCGCTCGCCGGACTTCTTCATCGCCAGCACGCGCTCTTGCGACCAGCCCTGCTCCTGCACCAGCCAGGCAGCAACCTGCTCGACGCCCTGGATGCGGACACAGCCCGAGCTCGCCGCGCGGAAATTGCGCCCGAACAGCGACTGCGACGGGGAGTCGTGCATATAGACGGAATAGTTGTTGTGAAAGTTGATCTTCACAAACCCCAACGGATTATCTGGCCCGGGTTGCTGCCGGTAGGTCAGGCCGCGGACTGCGGGACCGCCCCAGTTGATCTTGGTCGTGTCCAGTTTTTTGCCGTCGCCGCCATAGGCATCGATGTTGAACTTTGCCAGAGCGTCCTGCCCCTTGCGGGCCATCTCCTGGCCCTTCGGAATGAGGTCCTTCTCGATGACCGTCGGCGGCAGGTGCCAGACCGGATTGAAATTCAGCTCGTGGATCGCCGAGCGCAGAATCGGCGTCTGCCGGTCCATCTTGCCGACCACGCCCGAGTGCCGGGAAACAACGCGGTCATTCTCGACGGTCTCAATCTGCTGGGCGGGCACGTTGACCACGATGTACTTCTTCCCCGCGCTGCGGGCGAATTCCGCCAACCGCGTATAGTTGGTCTTGAGCTGCCGTAGCCGCGCGGCCGCCGGAACGTTCAGCGCCGCGACGGTGCGCTTGTCGACGATGCCGCTCGGTGTCAGCCCGTTGGAGGCCTGGAACCGCTTCACGGCCTTCTCGACCGTGCCGTCGTACACCTCGGAGAAATAGCCCTCGCCTTCCTTCAGGTCACCCGACATCGACAGCCGCTCGCGCAGCAGCGCAACGTTGGGACCGTTCGCGCCGGGTTGAATCTGCCCCTCCGGCATGGCCTTCCAACCACCCCGATCGACCACGTCGGAGTAACGCTTGATCGCCGCCTTCATGGCGTTCAGGTTTTCCGGCGAGAGCGTCGGATAGCCCTTCGGCGGATTGGCTTCCCACTGCTTGGCGAAAGAGGCATCGTAAGGCTGGTCAATGGAGGACGAGCCCGGCGCCGGCCCAAACCGCATCCAGTCGATCGTCTCCGCTGCCGCACTGCCCGCTGCCAGCATTATGGCGCCGAGCGTCGCAGCGGCGACCCATGCGCGCGACTTCGGGCCTGTGCTGCGCACGTCCCTTCCGCCGACGTCCTTCATCCCGTCCCCGCTGAATTCCGCCGCCCGCAACGCTGGCAGAAACCACATCCGACCGCCTGCCATGATCTTGTGCCATTTGCGGCATTCGTGCGGCGGAAGAAAGCCGAAACGTCGGGCGTCCAGGAAGTCAGGTCGCCGGTGGTGCACTGCAGTCACAAACGCAACAGGAGCCCGGCGCCGACCGGACCCCTGTGATCGTCCACCAATGCAGCTCCGGCCTTACAGGCGGTAGCGGATCTGATCCGACCAGAAGCGCTCCAGGCGCACCAGCGCGCGGTTCAGGGACTGGACGTCGTCGCGCCCGACCTCACCGACCGACTCGATCGACTTGAGCTGGCGCTGGTAAAGGCGGCTCACGACCTCGCACGCCTGTTTGCCCTTTTCCGTCAGGCTCACCCGCACCGAACGGCGATCCGTCTCGGACCGCTTGTAGTGCAGGTAATCCATGTCCACGAGCTTCTTCAGGTTGTAGGACACATTCGACCCGAGGTAGTAGCCGCGGGTCTTGAGTTCACCCGCCGTCAACTCGCTCTCGCCGATGTTGTAGAGCAGAAGCGCCTGCACGCTGTTGAGTTCGGCACCGCCCTCGCGGTCGAACTCGTCCTTGATGACGTCGAGCAGGAGCCGGTGCAGCCGCTCAATGAGGCGCAACCCCTGGAGATACTCGGAGCGGAAAGATTCATCCTGGGCGGGCACGTGCTGCCGTGCCGTGTCCAACGCTAGACTCATGTCCCTGCCTCGTTCCGTTTGACGCGGTTCGGAGCTTTTCGCCCCGTTGATTGGCAGAAACTAACTCAGGAAATTAAAGGTTACGCTAAAAGGCATACTGAACAATCGGTTAAGTTCATGTCACCTTGAGACAAAATATTTCTCAAGCTGGCGCTTGCATGTCCGCCCTGGCTCGCAACGTCAAGTTTGGCTCGGCTTGCCACTCAAATACTGTCGCGCGCAGCCCGTCGGTAACGCCGGCCAACGAGGACGGCTCCCAAGAAACCGATTCTCCCCCGCCCCTATGCAGCGTCGCTTGCTGAACATCGGGCCTCGCAACCAGGTAAGCCAGCGCGCCATGCTCCAGGATCAAGTACGCCCTGAGATCCAGCCCGCGCGCCCGCTTGAGAAGATCGAGGCTGACCTTGAGCGCCAGCGGCGATCGCGTTCGCAGATCTGCAGCCACCTGCCGTGCCCAGGCTCCGCTCTCGCGGTCGAGGCGCCCGACAATCTCTTCCACCGTGTCGGCCGAAAAGCATCGCGCAATTGCGGGTTCGTGTTCGGCCAATGGTGCGTCACTCGGAGCCGCATGCAATCCGTCGACGAGCGGGTCCACAGGATCGGCGTCCGCCAGACGCGCCTCGATGGCGTCGAAATGGCAAGCCTCGATGCAATGCGTCAACAACCCGTGCCGCAAGGCATCTCCGCGCCCGATGCCCCGCCCCGTCAGTGCCAGATAGATGCCGACGGAATTGGCCAGGCGCACCAGCACGTGACCCACGCCCCCCATCGGAACGAGACCGAAGCTCGTAGCCGACGTGGCGAACCTGTATCGCTCACCCGCCACGCGATGTGTCCCATAAAGGCTGACACCGGGCCCGCCCCCCTCGACGGGGCCATCCATCAACGACACGATCGGCTTGGTGAAGCACTCCTGCTGCCAGCACAGCCGCAACATCTCGCCGATGACCTGCGCCGCAGCCTGCGGCTCTCGCGTGGCGTTCTCGGCCATCTCGCGAGTGTCCAGCCCATCCGCAAATGCCCCATCATACTGCGAGCGCACGGCCAGGGCATAAATGACGGGATCGCGCGCAAACCGCGCGTAGGCCGATGCCAGCGCGCGGCACTCCTCCGCCCCGAGGCTGCCCGCGCGATCCGCCGTGCCCATGCTGACGATGCCCGCTGCTTGCCGTGCAGCAATAGCAATGCTCACCCCATCACCCTGAGCCCATTCCCTCGTCATCTAGCGCCGCGCCGGCGCTCGATAGCGGAAATCTATCGCCTGCGCACGCGCTCGATTGCCACCCCCGCCAGCTATACAACGCGACCACAAAGGCTCAAAATGTCGGTTGATTCGCCGTGGGGACGTCGGCGATGCAGGGGATTCTGAATGCGCGGAATGCTTGCGCCTGCCATCTGGGCCATACTTGTGGCCGGTCAAGCTTTTGCCGCGGCAAGTGTCTCGGCTGAGGTGGTCAAGCAGCGCGGTCGCGCCAGGAGCGTTCCGGAAACGGTCAACTTGGCGAAGGTTCCCGTTCAGCCGGACGACGAACATCCCGATACCGCTCTTTCCGATGGACCAGCCTCTGGGACGCCTCACGCCGCCAGCGCGACTTGGTCCAGCGCCCAGGTCACCGCGGCTCGTGCCAAGTGCCAGGCGCTGCTGGCAAACCTTAGCGTCGTCTTCATTCAGTCCGGACCCATCAAGGAGAAGGAATGCGGCGCGCCGGCGCCGATCGAGCTGATCAGCATCGGCACCTCGCCCCAAGTTTCGCTGTCGCCACCGCCGATCGTCACCTGCGACCTGGCTGCCGCCCTGTCCAAATGGCTCGATCAGGAGGTGCAGCCGGCGGCGCGTCAGCTGTTGGGCGGACCGGTCATCCGCCTCGAGGTCATGAGCGCCTACTCCTGCCGCAATGCCTACGCGCGCCGCAACACGCGCCTCAGCGAGCACGGCCGCGCCAACGCCGTCGATATCGCCGGGTTCATCACTGAGCGCGGCGACATGGCCGGCTTGAAGTCCGACTGGGGCGAGACCTCACGCGACATCGAGTTTAAGATCGCCGCGGCCAAGGCCGAGGCCGAGCGGCTTGCCAAGGTCCCAGCAGCCAAATCGGAACCGCCACAGCGCGCGCTGGCGGGAGCAGGCGGCATCAGTCTCAGAGGCACCACGGCATCTGAGGTGGAGGCCGGTGCGGGCAAGGTTTCCAGCCAAACGAGCATTCTCTCCCTACCCGGAACAGCCCTGACGCCCTCGAACCCCACCCTGGGCCTTGCGCCGCCGAGCCGGCTCGGCGGACCGAAGGTCGCGGCCGAGGTCAATCCCGTGTTGCGGCAGGCTTTTCTGCGTCGCATTCACGCGGGCGGTTGCCGTCATTTCGGCACGGTGCTCGGCCCGGAGGCCAACGAAGCACATCGCAACCACTTTCACCTCGATATGGCCGAGCGGAAGGTCAAGCGCATCTGCGAATAGCTCCACGGCTAGACTGCGGCACGGGGCCCCTCGGCCATGTCGCTGTTGCGCCCCGCCTCGCATCTGGGCCATACGATGAAGGTCCGGCCGGCTGATTGAGCAGCCGGCGCTCCGGCTTTGAGGGTTCGCCCATGAAACCCATTCCCATCCATCGCTCGGACTCACAGGCCAACACACCTGCGGCAGGCATGTATCCGGCCGTGCGCATGCGCCGCAATCGCAAGGCCGACTGGACCCGCCGGCTGGTTGCCGAGACGCGGCTGACCACGTCCGATCTCATCTGGCCGATCTTCCTGATCGACGGGCCGCAGCGGCGCGTACCCGTCGAGCACATGCCCGGCGTCGATCGCGTCAACATCGAGCAGGCCGTCGCAGACGCCGAGCGCGCAGTGGCGCTCAACATTCCCGCCATCGCGCCCTTCCCTTATGTCCAGAAGGATCTGCGCGATCCGACCGGCAGCGAGGCCGAGCGCAGCACTAATCTCATGTGCCGCGCGGTCGACGCCATCAAGCGCGCCGTGCCGCATCTCGGCGTCATCACCGATGTCGCGCTCGATCCCTATACCAGCCACGGCCATGACGGCGTCTTGGATGGCAACGGCGTCATTCTCAACGACGAGACCATCGCCATTCTGCGCCGGCAGGCGCTGTCGCTGGCACAAGCGGGAGTGGATTGCGTCGCGCCCTCCGACATGATGGACGGCCGCGTCGGCGCCATACGCCGCGCCCTCGACACCGCCGGATACGACGACGTCCAGATTCTCTCCTACGCCGCCAAATACGCCTCGGGGTTCTATGGGCCTTTCCGCGACGCCATCGGCACCAATGCCACGCTCATAGGCGACAAGCGCACCTACCAGATGGACCCCGCCAACTCGGACGAGGCCCTGCGCGAGGTCGCGCTCGACATCGCCGAAGGTGCCGACATGGTCATGGTCAAACCGGGCATGCCCTATCTCGACATCGTGCGGCGCGTGAAGGACACCTTCGGCATGCCGACGTTCGCCTATCAGGTGTCGGGGGAGTACGCGATGCTGCAGGCCGCGGCGCAGAACCGCTGGCTCGACGGCGACCGCGTGATGATGGAAAGCCTCATGGCTTTCAAGCGCGCGGGTGCGGACGGTGTTCTCACTTACTTTGCGCCGGCCGCGGCCAAGCTCTTGAACGCAGCATGATGTGACACAGCATGCCCGCCCTCCTGTCATCCAGAGGCGGGCTGCTTCTCCTGTTGCTGATCCTCGGCGGCTGTGCCGCGATCAACGATGCCGGTGAAGCACGCCTGTGCCGCCTGCTGGTCCCGGTCCTCAACAGCGAGGGCAGCGGCGTTCGCATTCTCTCCACGCAACGCCTGACCGGCGATCGCGGCGTGCGCCTGCTTTATCGCGTCGATGCCGGCCATGACGAGACGCGGCTGCGCTCGCTCACGTGCCGCTTCGATCCGCTGCGCAGCGGGGCCGCGGAGCCCCGCCACCTCGTGCGTGTCGACACCGAGGAGGGCGCACTCGCGTCCGCGCGGCTCTATTTCCTCAAGCGTTTCTGGCTAGCATCGCCCACCGCCGCCACCGCCGATCCCGCCCCTATCGCCAACGCGGACGAGGTCGCCGAGATCTCCCGTCCCGCCGCAATGACGTTGCAAAACGTTGTTGCCGCGCTGCCGCAGATGTCCGTCTACGGGCTCCTGGCGGCAGCCTACGCGCTCGTATACGGTCTCGTCGGACGCATCAACCTGGCGTTCGGTGATTTTGCCGTCCTCGGCAGCTTCGGTGCGTTGATCGGACTTGTGGCCACGGGCAGCAGCGGCACGGCCGTCGCCGGCATCGTTGCTGCTCTGGTCCTGGCGACTTGGACCGCGACCGCTCATGGCGCCGCCATCGGCCGCCTCGTGTTCTTCCCCGTGTCCACGCAGCCGGGGCAGGTTGCGCTTATCGCCAGTACGGGCCTTGCTCTCTTCCTTGCCGAGTACGCCCGCGTGGTGCAGGGCTCGACCATGCGCTGGACCCCGCCGTTCTTCAACGCGCCTGTCGGCCTCGCACGCTCCGGCGATTTCGTCGTCACGGTCACGCCGATGGCCATGGCCACCACGCTGGTGGCTTTCGCGTCCGGTTGCATGCTCGTCGTCCTGATGCGCCACTCGCGGTTCGGGCGCTACTGGCGTGCCTGCGCCGACGATCCGTTCGCCGCCGCCCTGATGGGATTGAGCCCGTCGCGCGTCCTGCTCGTCACCTTTGCGATCGCGTCGCTCCTCGCCGGTCTCGGCGGCGCAGTGACCACGCTCTATTATGGGGGCGTCACCTACTCCGGCGGCCTTATCGTCGGCCTCAAGGCGCTGATCGCAGCCATTCTTGGCGGCATTGGTTCCGTTCCCGGTGCGTTCGCCGGCGGACTTTTGCTCGGTGCGGCTGAAGCGCTCTGGTCCTCGGTCTTTCCCATCGAGTTGCGCGATCCGGCCATCTATATGCTGCTGGTCATAGCCCTCGTGATTCGCCCCGGCGGTCTGTTGGGGACACCAGAAATCGACACCCGCCGCACCAGATGACCTTCGTCTTGCGCCTGCACTTGATTGCCCCTCAACGCCTCCACTAATGTACTTCCCAGCGGGCACCGAGAGCGGCGTATGGGATGACCGAGCAGCAAAAGCATTTTCCAGAGTTCTATGTCACGGCTCCTCAACCCTGCCCGTACTTGCCAAGCCGGGCCGAGCGCAAGCTGTTCACGCATCTCACGCACGATAAGCCCGATGCGCTTATCGACAATCTGCTGAAGGGCGGCTTCCGCCGCAGCCAGAACATCGCCTACATGCCCTACTGCGAGGGCTGCCAGGCGTGCGTCTCGGTGCGTGTGCTCGTTTCCGACTTCGAGGCGCCGCGCTCCATGCGCCGCGTTGCTGAAAGTAATCGCGATTTGCACGTGCGCCGCAATGCGCCGGTGCCGACGTCGGAGCAGTACAGCCTGTTCCGCGACTACATCGACGCGCGCCACGGCGATGGCGGCATGGCCGACATGACCGTGCTCGACTACGCCATGATGGTCGAGGATTCGATCGTCGACACCTTCCTCACCGAATACCGCCTGAAGCCTGAGAACCCCCTGGAGACACGCGTCGACATCTGGCCGCTCAAGGGCGTCGCCCTGTGCGATCGTCTGTCCGACGGCATCTCGATGGTCTACAGCTTCTATGATCCGGAAGATGCCGCGCGCAGTCTCGGCACCCACATGATCCTCGATCACATCGACTACGCACGCCGCCTCGGCCTGCCCTATCTCTATCTCGGCTATTGGATCGAAGGCTCGCGCAAGATGGCCTACAAAAGCCGCTTCACACCCCAGGAGCGCCTCGGCCCGAACGGCTGGGTCAGCGGCTGAGAACCCACAAAACCGGAATAGCCCTTCGTGACGGATGCACTTGCGCTGCCCGACGGCCCGGCGCTGACGGCCTTGCTCGTGCGCATGCTGGGTACCGCTGCCTTCGTCATCGTCATCGCGTTGCTGTCGGAGCGTGCCGGCCCGTTTCTGGCGGCCATGATGGCGTCGTTGCCCATCTACACCGGCCCGATCTATCTGTTCCTGGCCTTCGAGCATAGGCCTGACTATCTGGCGCAGATGGCGGTCGGCAGCACAGCCATCGCCGCAGCCACCCCCGTCTTCGCCATCGCCTACTGCATCCTCGCGCTCCGCTTCGGCATGGCCACGAGCCTATCCACTGCGCTCCTGGCATGGGCACTCTCGGCGCTCGCCATCCGGTCCCATGCCTGGACCCTGCCGCAGGCGCTTCTGCTCTGCCTCGTGGTCTTCGTCATTGCGCTGCCGGCCGCCCGCGCCTTCACGCGCATCGGTGCCGTGACGCGTGCGCCGCGTCGCTGGACTGACCTGCCGCTTCGTGCGGCACTGGTCGCGCTCCTGGTCGGCGCCGTCACGACGCTCAGCGCCCATGTGCCACCAATCGTGACAGGCATCATGTCCGTGGTGCCGATCATTTTCTCGAGCCTTATTCTCGTCCTGCATCCTCGCATTGGAGGACCCGCGACGGCAGCACTCATGGCACATTCCATCAGCGGCTTCGTCGGCATGATCACGGCGTTCTCGGTCATTCATCTCACCATCGAGCAGATCGGTACCTGGCCGGCCTTGACCATCGGACTCATGATCTGCATCGCCTGGAACCTCTTTCTGATATTCCTCCAGCACGGGATCGGCTGGCTGCGGCGCTGAGATGAAGAATAAGGTGCAAGCCAGAGGCGGGGATTGTTTTCAGCGTCGCTCCCGTCTCGGCCATGCCGCCAGCGCGCCAGCGAACATTGCTCCGCCGCCCAGCAGGAACACCGCGCCGTGGCTCCCCGACAGCCCGTAGAGCGCCGGCACCGTCAATCCACCCATCACCGCACCGCACGAATTGGCCAGGATCATCGCCCGCATCACCCGCGGCATCGCCTCCGGCGTGCCGAGTTCTCTGGCTCGTACCGCCATCAGCACGGACATGCCAGGCTGCGCGCCGAACAGCGCCGACGACAGCAGCAGCATGGCAAAGGCCGGCCACAGTGCCGGTCCGCCAATGCCAAATCCGAGCGCGACAAAGCCGACGATCAAACCCCACGCCGCGCCGATGCCCAAGGCGAGCCGCGCCGCGATCCACGGCCCCAGCACTGAAAACACTCCGACGATGCTCCAGTGCATGCCGCCGACCGCAATGCCCTGTCCAAGTCCACGGGCGATGTAGTCGACCCAGTACAGGGTGTGCGACACGATCCCGAACGAGAAAAAGGCGTGCGCCGCAAGCAGACCTGCGAGCGGTTGCCACGCCACCGGCACCTTGTGCGATGAAGACGCCGGCGGCCGCAGATCCGGCGCCGCGCTCCAGCCCCAGATCGCCAGCACAACGCCGACCAGGCCCGCAAGCGCCAACCCGCTCCATCTCACCACCAGTCCCCGCGTGACCAGCAGCGGCACAAGCGTCCCCGACATCAGCACGCCGAGACCGACGCCTGCGAACATGAAGCTTGCTGCCACCGGCCGCTTGCGTTCGGGCGCCGTCGCTGTGATGAGGGCCAAGCTCAGCACCATCGTAATACCGGTGGTGACGCCCACCACGCCGCGACAAGCCGCCAGCCACACAGCTCCGTACGGCAGCGCGGACGCCGCCAGCGCCGCGCCCGACAGCAGGATCGCCACCGTCAGGATGCGCCGCGGCGCGCCGACACGCAGCAGCATCGCCGACAGCGCCGCACCCACCATGAACCCGATGAGATTGACCATGCCGACGCGGCCGGCCTCGACTGCCGTCATGCCGCCGGCTTCCACCAGCGCCGGCACCATGGCCGTATAGGAAAATCGACCGAGGCCCATGCCGACGAACATGCCGCCGCCGCCGCCGAGCGCGATACGCCACCACGCGGCGTGCCCAATATCGGCGGCAGGCGCCAGCGTCACTTCGTCAATTCCAGCTCGACCCGCTGCAGCATGTACGTCCACTTCGCCTGCTGGCTGGCGACCAGCGACTGCATGTACGTCTTGACGTCGGTCAGCCGCGCGCAGTCAGGCTCCTTGGCCGAGGCACCCTCCGACCCCATGGTCTGGATCTTCTCCAGAAACTCGCCCGACTCCTTGTCGTATTGCGCGATCTTGGCGTCCTGCACCAGCGGCGTCGCCTCTCTCAGGAACTGGTCGTGCGTCCAGCCGCGCTTGTCCTTGAGCGCGCGCAGCTTCTCCTGGAACGGCGGGCGGTTCTTGGCATTGAGATCACGCAGCGCGCCGGCGGCATCGCTGACGGCGGCCTCGAACTGCATGCGCGTGCACGCCGGTCCCTGAGCCATCGCCTCGGTCATGCCGCAGCCCGCGAAGCAGACCGCGACCGCACCGGCGCGCACCCATCCCCGCAGCGACGCGACGCCGCTCAGCCTTGCCGGCCCCCGTAGCACAGGCCTTGAAGCCTGCATTCCCGCCCCCGTTTCATCCGCTCCGCACGTATAATGTTGTGCCTACATGGACGGGAATGAGGCAGCGGGCAAGCGCTGAGGGCCTGCTGCGCAACTTATCCCTGCCGCGTCACGTCGCGTGTGCCGCGCATCGGCGGGGTGGTGAGAGGCCGCAGGCGTTGTCGACGCCATGATCACAGCGGCGCCACGCACGCTCCAACACCCTCGCCGCCGCACGCCGCGAGAGGCGTCGCTCAGAAAAAGCCCCGAGATTCGACAGCCAGTCAGCTTATGCGCTTTGCAATGCG
>CADEFX010000075.1 GCA_902826715.1 uncultured Hyphomicrobiales bacterium
GGCCAATTCATGCTCGAGAAGACCTATCAGCCCGCCGATATCGAGGCGCGCATCCACGCCGGATGGGAAAAGGCCGGCGCCTTCACGTGCGGGCGGCCCGAGCGCGCGGGCGCGCCTACGTATTCCATCGTCATTCCGCCGCCCAACGTCACGGGCTCGCTGCACATGGGCCACGCGCTCAACAACACGCTGCAGGACGTGCTCTGCCGCTTCGAGCGCATGCGCGGCAAGGACGTGCTGTGGCAGCCGGGCACGGATCACGCAGGCATCGCTACGCAGCTCGTCGTCGAGCGCCGGCTCATGGAGCGCCAGCAGCACCGGCGCGACCTGGGGCGCGAGCGCTTCATCGAGGAAGTGTGGAGGTGGAAGGAGGAGAGCGGCAGCACCATCATCAACCAGCTCAAGCGGCTGGGGGCCTCGTGCGACTGGTCGCGCGAGCGCTTCACGATGGACGAGGGGCTGTCGCGGGCGGTGCTGAAGGTGTTCGTCGATCTCTACAACCAGGGCCTCATCTATAAGGACAAGCGACTCGTCAACTGGGACCCGGAATTCCAGTCCGCGGTGTCGGACCTCGAAGTGGAGTCCATCGAGATCAACGGGCACCTGTGGCACTTCAAGTATCCGCTGAAGGATGATCCGTCGCGCTTCATCATCGTGGCGACGACGCGGCCCGAGACCATGCTGGGTGATACGGCCGTGGCGGTGCATCCCGAGGACGAGCGCTACAGGGACCTGATCGGGAAAATGGTGGTGCTGCCGCTGGTCGGGCGCGAGATCCCGATTGTAGCGGATGCGTATTCCGATCCGGAGAAGGGCTCGGGCGCGGTGAAGATCACGCCGGCGCACGACTTCAACGACTTCGAGGTCGGCAAGAGGCATCGGCTGCAAGTAATAAATGTCCTCGATGCACGCGGCAGAATTATCTCAGAGGCATCTGAACCGTATGTCGATGACATACCGGCTGAGCTTCGCGGACTCGATCGCTTTGCCGCTCGCAAACGCGTCGTGGAGTTGATGGAAACCGCCGGGCGGGTCGAGAAGATCGAACCGCATACGCATGCGGTTCCGCACGCTCAGCGTGGAAACGCTGTGATTGAGCCTTGGCTCACCGATCAGTGGTATGTCAACGCCGGCGAGCTTGCAAAGCCCGCAATGGAGGCTGTTCGTGTAGGCAAGACGCGCTTCGTGCCGGAGCGCTTCTCCAACGACTACTTCCGCTGGATGGAGAACATCCAGCCGTGGTGCATCTCGCGCCAGCTCTGGTGGGGCCACCAAATTCCAGCGTGGTACGGCTTTCAGTCCAAGGATGGGCTGCTCAAGATTGCTACGGGGAACATTTTAGGCCGAGAGACCGAGACATTCGTTGCCTCATCGGAAAGCGAGGCGACGGACAAGGCCAAGAATTATTACGGTGCAGAGACGGTAGTCGTTGTTAGAGATGATCGTGAGGCGCTGGAATTCTACGATGCCCAGCGTGGGCAGCAGCGCACGGCTTATGCTATTTGGCGCGATCCCGATGTGCTCGATACGTGGTTCTCGTCGGGGCTGTGGCCGTTCTCGACGCTGGGCTGGCCGGATCAGACGCCCGAGCTCAAGCGCTACTATCCGACGTCGAGCCTCGTTACCGGGTTCGACATCATCTTCTTCTGGGTCGCGCGCATGATGATGCTGGGACAGCACTTCATGCACGAGGTGCCGTTCCACGACGTGCTGATCCACGGCCTGGTGCGCGACGAGAAGGGTCGCAAGATGTCGAAGACGCTCGGCAACGTCGTCGATCCGCTGGAGCTGATCGACGCGTTCGGCGCCGACGCGTTGCGCTTCTCCATGGCGGCGATGGCGGCGCAGGGCAGCGACGTGAAGTTCTCCAAGCCGCGCATCGAGGGCTATCGCAACTTCGCGACCAAGCTGTGGAATGCGGCGCGGTTTGCCGAGATGAACGGCTGCGTGCGCGTGGCGGGTTTCGATCCGAAGGGCGTGAAGCAGACGCTCAACCGATGGATCGCCGGCGAGACGGAGCGCGCGGTGAAGGCGGTCAGCGAGGGGATCGAGAGCTACAAGTTCAACGAGGCGGCGAGCGCGGTCTATCAGTTTGTCTGGGGCACGTTCTGCGACTGGTACGTGGAGCTGGCCAAGCCGCTGCTGACCGGCAGCGACGCGGCCGCGCGCGACGAGACGCGCGCGACGGCCGCCTGGGCGCTCGACCAGATCCTGGCGCTGCTGCATCCGTTCACGCCGTTCGTGACGGAGGAGCTGTGGACCAAGACGGGCGAGCAAGGACCGGCGCGGGAAGGTCTGCTGGCGCTTGCGGCGTGGCCAAAGTTGTCCGGTCTTGCCGATTCGGCGGCTGACGTGGAGATCGGCTGGCTGGTGCAACTCATCTCCGAGGTGCGCTCGGTGCGCTCGGATGCCAACGTGCCGGCGGGCGCGAAAGTCCCACTTGTGATTGCCGGCGCATCGGCGGAAACGAAGGCTCGCGCCGAGCGCCACACCGAGACCATCAAGCGTCTGGCGCGCATCGAGACCATCGCGTTTGAAAGTGCCGCGCCGAAGGGCTCCGCGCAGGTGATCGTCGGCGACGCCACGGTGGCGTTGCCGCTGGCCGGCGTCATCGACATGGAGGCGGAGAAGAAGCGCATCGCCCGCGAGATCGACAAGACCGTCGCCGAGATCAAGAAGGTGACGGACCGCCTCGCCAATCCCGGGTTCATGGCCAAGGCACCGCCGGAAGTGGTCGACGAGCTGAAGGAGCGCGGTGCCGACTTCGAGGCCAAGCAGTCGCGGCTGAAGCTGGCGCTGCAGCGCATCGAGGCGTGAGCAGCATTGCTTCACCGCTCAATATCTAGAACAGATGCACCGCATGCGGCGCGAACAAGCCGATTGCGGTGAATATCAGTCCGAGACCGCCGAGACCCGCAGCCACCCATGTCAGCGCGATCATGCCTGTGATCACTGTGGCGGACGCGAGAACGATGCCGATTTGGAATGCCGCTGAAGCCACTTCGTAGTGGTGGTGGCGCGCCAACGCCGTATCGCGCTTTTTCTCGGCGGCTTTGGCTCGTTCGGCCAGCTCAATTGTTCCCTCCTGGACATCGGGTTCCGACCGATAGCGAGCAGCGACGTTCTTCCATGTCTCAAGCTGCTTTGTAATCGCGAGCTTGCCGGCTTCCGGAGCAACGACAGCGTCAATGGCCATTGCCTCCGCCGCAGTCAAAACAACCGTGCGGCGAATGTTTTTGGCTTGAAAGAAAGACCACAGGTTCGACGCTTCGATGTTGTAGCTGAGGGCTGCGGTCTGCGCGCTTTTTCCCAATGTTTCGGAGAGTGCAAGGAAAAACGCCAGCACGCCAATGAACAGCGCCACCGTCTTATTGATGTTGTCGAGCAGGCCGCCCCCGTGCGTGCCTGCATGTTTGATTTCGTGCTCTACTTCGTGTTGCACTGCGTGCACGCTGTGGCTCACCGCCGCTCTCCCATCGATGTCGATGGCGTTAGATGGCTCACGCACGTGCCGGTGTACAGCGCCAAAGGCATCGCGACCTGCAGATACACAAGGACGACGGATGAACCGCGAACGTCGCCGGCTAGCTCGCGTGGGCGACGGGCTGGGGTTGGGGCTTGGGCGGCTCGACGGACAGCACTTCCACTTCGGTCAGCATCCACGTCATGCCCTTCAGCTCCATGACGGCGCGGTAGCTGCGGTGTTCGGCATAGCGGTCGCGCACCTCGAACTCGAGGCGGGTGGGGCCGGTGAAGGCGGCGCGGTCCACGCGCTTCAGAAGTGAGAGGATCTTGTCGAGGCTCGTGTTCTCCAAGGGCGTGCCGGCGAGTGCCATACGCGGCTCGGCGAGGCCGATGGCAGGACGCACTTTCTGGCGCCAGGTCTCGCGCCAGGCGTAAAGCTGCGGCACGCCCTCGGGCGTCACGTAGTAATCGATTGCAGTGCCCGACAGCATCGGCACGGTCGCCTTGACGATACGGCTCCACAGGCCGGGCTTGGGCGCGCCGGCCGCTTCGGAAATCTCGGTGATGACTTCCTGCGCGGGAGCAAGCGAGCGGTTGAGTGTGGCGCGAACCGAGGTCCAATCGACGCGCCGCTCAAGCGTGGGCTTGTCGCTCGTGCGAATGGCTTGCCGCACTTCCCAGGCCGCGAGCATCGGTGATCCGAGGTAGATCACGCCCGCGATGGCTGTGCCTGTCAGCATCGAAATTCTGCGCATCCACCCGCTTTCATTCTTCAGGCCCCGACGAACGCGAACGTCGCATTCGATTGGGGCCGCCTCGTGTCACCGTAAAGACACGTTCCAACAAACAACACGCCGCGCCGTTGAAATGCCCTAGTTGAGCCAACGCGACGCCGGGTTGGCTCATTAACCAAATAGTCCAATGGCAGCGCCAATCAAGGATGATGTTGTGGTGTCGCGTTTCCGATTGATCGGCGGTCAGCCCCATCGAGATGTTTGCCAATCTGCGAGGAAGCGCTCGCGGAGGCAGTCTGCCTCTTCCTATGCTGACGCGAGCTTTGACGGACACATCGCAGCAGGAAACTTTTCTCTGTGGCCCAATCGCAACGCAAATTGGAAGGGTGTGCCTCTTTTGAGCCATAAAGCATGCCCAGTGATAGGCCATAAGATGCGGGTTGGAACTCCTCATGCGGGAACACGTGGAGTTCAAGCAACAACAGCGCCGTTGAGGCATGCGGTTGCGCCACCACCGGTGGCGCGGCGGCAGCGGAAGGGGCTTCGCCTTGCGGCAGAGCACGCTGAGGGAATGTTGAGAGTGATGGACGCGAGCGTGGTCGATAAGCGGGGACAGGCGGGCCAGAAGAACGCGGGCCGCGCGTGGCAACCTGCCTATCTCGGAAACGTGAAGCGCGACGAGAATCAGAAGGTTGTCTTCTCCGTCTCAGAGGCCATATCACGGGGAAGCGGTACGGTTGGCCTTGAATACGCACGCGCACCCAGGGGTGCGAGCGTGAAAGTTGCGGGAGCGAGTTCGCTGGGGCTGGGCAGCCCGGCAGCTGATCGGAAGTCTCGTGTTATGCGGATGTTCAAGCGTATGGGCGCGCTGGCGCTGCTGTTGGCAGTTGCCGGCGGGTCTGCAGGCCCTGCAGCGGCCACGGGCGTGGCCTTTGCCTCGCCGTCGGCGGCCGTCGAGCAGGGGATTGGCGCCTACAAGGCCGGACACTATCAGCTCGCCGAGCCGGCGCTGACGTTCGCTGCCGATGCCGGCGAGTTCTTCGGCCAGTTCTATCTGGCCCAGCTCTACTCCGACAACAACAGCGCCTACACGAACCACGGCAAAGCTTACAAGTTGTTCGTCGGCATCGTCGACGAGAACGCCAATGCCGACCCCGATGACGATAAGCGCGCGCCCTATGTGGGCAAGGCCCTGACCGCGGTTGCCGGCTACACACGCCGCGGCTTGTCGGAGATCGGGCTCGTGCCCAATGCGGAGCGCGCGGCGAAGTTCTATCGTGACGCGGCGACCTTCTTTCGCGACTCCGATGCACAGTTCGAGCTGGCCAAAATGCACCTCAAGGGTGAGGGCGTGGCGCAGGACCAGCGGCTGGCGCTGCACTGGCTCTCGACGCTGACGCAGGAAGGGCATGCAGGCGCGCAGGCTTTCCTGGCCGATCTGCTATGGCGCGGCAAGGATGTGGCAAAGGATGAGAAGCGCGCGCTGGCACTGATCCAGGTGGCGGTGGCGAATGCGCCTGATCGCGACCGGATCTGGATCGAGGACATTTATCAGAACATCTTCTGTGGCTCGTCTTCCGGCATTCGGGCGGATGCTGATGGACTGGTGGCCGTGTGGAAGCGGCTCTATTCGCCGCGCTCGGGTCTCGACCAGGGCGACACCATGGGGCTCGGCTTCGTGGCGCGGACCTGCGGCAACGGCGAGCAGCTCCCCGAGCTGAGCCGCCAGGGCCGCCAGACGAACGGTGGTTCAGACCAGCGCACTCCGGCGTCGGCGCTCTCCGACACCAAGACGCTGCACAATGGCGCCGCCTCTGGCCTGCGCGAGGTCGGCAGCTCGCGGCGGTAATCAGCTCAAGATGCAGCTCGCCTGCCGATAGGCGCGTGGATGGCGCCTGTTATCTTACATGCCTCCGGCATGACGCCACCATGACGAGAAGCATGGGTGGACGTGCGCGACGCTGCGTGCCGGCTGGGTCGGTCAGCCGAGGTCGAATTCGCCCCAGACGGGCACGTGGTCGGAGGGCTTCTCCCAAGCACGGGTGAAGCGGTCGACCTTGGCACTGCGCAGGCGGTCGGCGGCTTGCGGCGACAGCATCAGATGGTCGATGCGGATGCCGTCGTCTTTCTGCCAGGCGCCGGCCTGGTAATCCCAGAACGTATAGACGCCAGGGCCGGGCTCGCAGGCGCGCAGGCCGTCGGTGAAGCCGAGGGCTTGCAGGCTGCGGAGCGCGGCGCGCGATGCCGGCTGGAACAGCGCGTCATTGACCCAGGCCTGCGGTCGCTTGGCGTCCACGGGCTCGGGGATAACGTTGTAGTCGCCGGCGAGGATCAGGACTTCCTCGTGCGCGAGGAGGTCGCGCGCGTGCGCCTCCAGGCGCTGCATCCAGGCGAGCTTGTAGGGAAATTTTTCGGTGGCGATGGGGTTGCCGTTGGGCAGGTAGATGGAGGCGACGCGCAACGCTGTGCCCGGCACGGAGATGACCGCCTCGATGTAGCGCGACTGGTTGGGATCGGGATCCTCAGGCAAGCCTCGGCGCACGTCCTCGATGGGATATTTCGAGAGCAAGGCGACGCCATTGAAGCCTTTCTGGCCGAAGACCGCGGCGCTGTAGCCCAGATCGGACAGCGCGCCGGCGGGGAAGCCCTCGTCCACGGTCTTGATTTCCTGCAGGCAGGCGACGTCGGGCTGGCTCTCCTTGAGCCAGGCCGTGAGGCTGTCGATGCGGGCGCGGACGCCGTTGATGTTCCAGGTGGCGATTTTCATGGGGTGGGCTCAGTGAATAAGACGGGCACGATGCGGAAGTGTTTTAATTTGGATTTGCGCGCCTGAGAATGCTTCTCCATCCCCTGCGCACCTTCTTCAATCCGTCACGGCGGCGCAGGCGGCGTCCACGTGCGTTTGCGAGGTAGCCGAGCCCGGGCCCAAGGGTGCGCGGAATTGGCAGCGTGTTTGGTACAGACGCTGCGTGAGTGGTGAGGCGCGTGGATGGCCACCTTCGTGGCCATGACGGAAATGGAGAAATGGTCCGGGAACGGACATCCTGGGTATCGCCGGCCTTACGCATCGCCGCGCCGCCGTCCGCCGAGCAGCAGTACGAGCGGAATGGCGATGACGGACATGGCGGTGTAGAGGATGAAGGCGTTCATGTAGCCGAGCATGGCGGCCTGGCGGTCGATCTCCTTGGCGAGCCTGGCCATGCCGGTGATGGTGTCGGTGTGCCATTCGCCAGTGATGGCAGGAACGTTCAGAGATTTGTTGTACGGCGAGAGCACTTCCGTCATGCGACCGTAGTTGGCGCTCGTGGCGCGCACGATCTCCGCGACGGTGATGGAGATGAAGAAGCTGCTGCCGATGCTGCGCATCAGATGCAGCACGGCGATGCCTTCCGGCCGCAGCGAATGATCGAGCGTGCGGAAGGCCGTCGTGACGATGGGCGTCCAGATGAGGCCGACAGCCATGCCTTGCAAGAAGGCGTTGGCGCACAGCGACCACAGCTGGGCGTCGAGGTTGAGGCTCGTCAGCCAGACGCCGGAGACGATCTGCATGCCGAAGCCGGCGACCATGCCGACGCGCGGGTCGAAGCGCTGCGCGAAGATGGACAGGAACGAGCCCGCCATGACGCCGGCACCGCGCCAGCTCACGACGAAGCCGATGAGGCCGTCGGGATAGCCGAGCTGGTTCTGCAGCAGTGGCGGCAGCAGCACCATGGGCGTGAAGTTGAGCATGCCGAAGATGACGATCAGGCAGACGCCGATGGTGTAGTTGCGGTCGAAAAGCAGCCGCGGACTGAGATAGGGCGTGGGCGTGGTGAAGGTGTGGACGATGAAGATGTAGAGCGCGAGCGCGGCAACGCAGGCCTCGATCACGATCTCGGGAGATTCGAACCAGTCGAGGCGCTGGCCGCGCGACAGCACGAACTGGGCCGCGGCGATGGCAATCGACAGCGAGAGAAAGCCGATCCAATCGAGGGAAACCTTGCGGCGCCGGGTGTCCTCCGGCAGGGCGAAGCGCGCGGCGACGCAGGCCGCGAGCCCGACCGGCACGATCATGAAGAAGCCCCAGCGCCAGCCGTAGGCCTCGGCGAGGTAGCCGGCGAACGTGGGGCCGAGCACCGGGCCGATGGTGTTGGTGGTGCCGAAGATGGCGATGACGAGGCCGTGCTGATGGCGCGGGAAAACGTCGAGCAGGATGGTCTGGCCCAGCGGCTGGATCGGCGCGCCGGTGGCGCCCTGCACGAGGCGCCAGGCGACGAGGCCTTCGAGGGAGGTGGCCAGCGCGCACATGATCGTCGAGGCGGTGAAGCAGGCGAGGCTCCAGAACTGCAGGCGGCCGCGCCCGAGGCGGGCAACGAGCCAGCCCGTCATCGGCATGGTGACGGCGGTGGCCAGAATATAGAACGTGACAGCCCAGGAGACTTCGTCCTGCGTGGCCGACAGGGCGCCCTGGACCTGGGGCAGGATGGCGGCAACGGAAAATGTGGCCGCGTTGAACGCGGTCGAGGCGACGACCACGGTGATCAGCACGAAAATGCGCCGCGATACCGTCAGCGGCAGCGCAGGCTGGTCCTCGTCGGGCGTCACTTATCCGTCCCTGGAGCGATCCCTTTAGGGGGAGAGTAGCATCGGACTGGGGCGTGTGACACGTCGATGACGGGGTGGCTGGTGGGCGCGTGATGCAGGGCGGCCGCATTTTCTCGGGATTACGCGCGGTGCACTAACTTCACTATGTAAGGCCCGGGATCGGCGAGCGCTGCCGCGCTCCGCGCGGAACGGGTCCCGTCCGGGATGCCAGAATTGAGAGAATGATACTTGGTCAGCCAACGGTGCGATTGGAACGGCTGGTCTACGCACCCGTCCGCATGAGCACGAGGCCGTCGTCGTAGAGGCGCACGTCGATTTTACCGGCGGCGATGTCGCGTTCGAGCTCGACGTACTCCGCGTGCGTATAGAGCTTGGTGGCAGCCTTGAGAGCCACGTCGACGGCGGCGCGGTGCGCACCAGTTGCCTGCGCCTGCTGTGAGCTCTCGGGAAACTGGAAACCGATCGTCTGGCCGTCCATGACACGCCTCTGTGAGCCTAGTCCGCACTGATCCTGCGCGGTACGATCGCTCATTTGGGTCAGCGCGGCAGTCACGCAAGGAACAGGCGGCTCAAATGTCCGTGTGCGGTGCGTGTTCGCCGTACCCTCTCCACTTGCGCTCCCGGAAGCCGCGCGGTCATGCCGAAGGCATGCGCGGGCGGTTATCCGGGATCTTTCCCGCCAGTGTGTGAAAGGGCGCGGGCTGCACAACTGTCTCGAGGTGTGAAGGGCCCGGATCGGCGCACGCTGCCGAGCTCCGCGCGGAACGCCCCCCGTCCGGGGATGCAAGGGGAGGAAGAAGAATGCGCGAACGGGCCTGGGTGCAGCCCTAGATCGAGAAGCTGGTGCCGCAGCCGCAGGAGGCGGTGGCGTTGGGGTTCTTGATCTTGAAGGAGGCGCCGATCAGCTCGTCGGCGAAGTCGATCTCGGAGCCGGCCATGTAGGGCAGCGAGACAGGGTCGATGAGGACGGTGGCGCCGTCGCGCTCGATGACGATGTCGTCGGGCTCGCTTGCGGGGACCAAATCGAATCGATACTGGAACCCCGAGCAGCCGCCGCCGTCCACGCTGACACGGAGGAACGGGTTGGCGGGATCAGAGGCCGCGATTTCCGAAATGCGCTGGGCGGCGCGTTCTGTCAGGGCTACGTCCATCGGTCAATTCCGGTTGCGCGGGCAGCACGTACGAAAATGGTCATGATTCCTATAAGATAGGAGGCGGTTGGGCAAAGTCAAACGGCGCACCCGGCGGCAGCATTTACTAAAGTGTCTTCGACGAGTCGTGCGCTGGGTCCCCGGGATCGCGATGTGCCTTCGGCACACGCGACCCGAGACTGACGAAAATGGAGCTGGGGTGCGAGCCCGTAAGGTTGTGGAACGTGGCGGAAAACGAAGACAGTGCAGTGGCGGCAGGGCCACGCGCCGTGCGCGGGCTGGCGACGTATGCAGCCGATGCGGGGCGGAGCCGGGGGCGGGCGTTCGCCGAGGCGCCGTGTCCCATGCGCACGCCATTCCAGCGCGACCGGGACCGCATCGTGCATGCGACGGCCTTCCGGCGGCTGACCTACAAGACGCAGGTGTTTCTGCTGCACGAGGGCGACCATTTCCGCACGCGGCTGACGCATACGCTGGAGGTGTCGCAGATCGCGCGGTCGATGGCGCGGCTGTTACAACTCGACGAGGATCTGGCGGAGGCGCTGGCGCTGGCGCACGACCTGGGGCATCCGCCGTTCGGGCATGCGGGCGAGCGCGCGCTCAATGAGGTGATGGCTGCATACGGCGGCTTCGACCACAACGCGCAGAGCTTCAAGGTGGTGACGGCGCTGGAGCGCAAGTACGCCGCCTTCGACGGGCTCAACCTGACGTTCGAGACGCTGGAGGGATTGGCCAAGCACAACGGTCCGCTGGCGCCGGCCGGCACGTCGCCAGGGCATCATGACGTGCTGCGCGCGGTGATTGAACCGGCGGGGCTGACAGACACGCTGCAACTCGATCTTTATGCCTCGGCGGAAGCGCAGGTGGCGTCGATCGCCGACGACATCGCCTACAACAATCATGATATCGACGACGGCTTGCGCGCGGGGCTGATCGACATCGCGGAATTGGCGGACGTGCCGTTCGTGGGCGGCTTCGTGCGCGCGCTGGGCGGGCCGGCGAGCGACATGGATCGCGGACGCATGATCTACGAGGTCAACCGGCGCCTGATTACGGTGATGATCGACGATGTGGTCGCTGAGTCGCGGAAGCGGCTGGCGCGGACCGGCGCGCAGTCTGCGGACGACGTGCGCCATGCCGGCGAGGCGGTGGTGGCGTTTTCGGACGAACGGCGCGCCGAGTTAAAGGGGTTGCGGGCGTATCTGTTCCGCACGGTCTATCGGCATCAACGGGTGATGCACGAGATGGGCAATGCCGAGCGCATCGTGCGGGAGCTGTTCGCGCGCTTCATGGCGGACGCCACGTCGCTGCCGGGCTGGCGCAGCCGTGCATTCGTAGGGATGGCAGACCGGGAGCGCGCCGAGCGGATTGCCGATTTCATTGCCGGCATGACGGATCGTTACGCGGTGGCCGAGCACCGGCGGCTGTTTGACGCTACCCCGGATTTGCGATAGTCGGCGCGTTCGGCCAAGGGCGTACATACGCCGCCGATGAGGATCAGTCATGAATGTATTCGCGCACGTCGAGGAGCGCATCAAATCTGCGCTCGCGGCTCTGCAAGCCAGAGGCGAGTTGCCGGCCGATCTCGCCATCGGCGGCATCGACGTGGAGCCGACGAGGGATCCCGCCCACGGCGATGTAGCGAGCAACGTCGCCATGGTGCTGGCCAAGGCGGCGCGGGCCAAGCCGCGGGAGATTGCGGATAAGCTGGCGGCGGAGCTCCGCAGCGAGGCGACGTTCATCAAGGTGGCGGTCGCAGGGCCGGGGTTCTTGAACGTCACGCTGGCGCCGTCGATGTGGCAGGGCGTGGTGACGTCGATCCTGAAGGAGGGCGACGCGTACGGGCGCAGCACCTTGGGGCGCGGAGAGCCGATCAACGTCGAGTACGTATCGGCCAATCCCACGGGACCGATGCATGTCGGGCATTGCCGCGGCGCGGTGTTCGGCGATGCGCTCGCCAATCTTCTCGCGTTCGCCGGCTACGACGTGACGCGCGAGTACTACATCAACGATGCCGGCGCGCAGGTTGATGTGCTCGCGCGCTCGGCATACCTGCGTTATCGCGAGGCGCTGGGCGAGGACATCGGCGAGATTCCGGAAGGGCTTTATCCGGGCGACTATCTGAAGCCCGTGGGACAAGGGCTGGCGATGGCGTTCGGGCGTTCCTTGCTCGGGAAACCCGAGGCAGAGTGGCTGCCCGATGTGCGGCAGGTGGCAATCGGCGACATGCTCGTGCAGATCCGCGAGGACCTGGCGGCGCTCAACATCCGGCACGATGTATTCTTCTCGGAGCGGTCGCTGACCAACGGCAACCGCGATGAGGTGGCCGTGACCATCGACGAGCTGCGCGCCAAGGGTCTTGTGTATGAGGGGCGTCTGGAAAAGCCGAAGGGTCACGACGTCGACGAGTGGGAAGATCGCGAGCAGACGCTGTTCAAGGCGACCGAGTTCGGTGACGACGTCGATCGTGCGCTGCTTAAGTCGGATGGCAGCTACACCTATTTCGCATCCGACATGGCCTATCACCACAACAAGCTCGCGCGCGGCTTCAAGCACCTGATCAATGTGTTTGGCGCCGATCACTCGGGCTACATCAAGCGCATGAAGGCGGCGGTCGCCGCGCTGTCGGACGGCAAGGCCGATCTCGATATCAAGGTATGCCAGCTCGTGCGGCTGCTGCGGGCGGGCGAGCCCGTGAAGATGTCGAAGCGGGCCGGCACGTTCGTGACGCTGCGTGAGGTCGTCGATGAGGTTGGCCGCGATCCGGTGCGCTTCATGATGCTCTATCGCAAGAACGATGCGACGCTCGACTTCGATCTGGCCAAGGTGATCGAGCAGTCGAAGGACAATGCCGTGTTCTATGTGCAATACGCGCATGCGCGCGCGCAGTCGGTGTTTCGCAACGTGCGCGAGACGTTTTCCGATCTCGATGTGATGGGCGTAGAAGTGGCGGCGGCCGACGTGTCGATGCTGACCGATCCGTCAGAACTCGATCTGGTCAAGCGTTTGGCGCTGTTTCCGCGCTTGGTCGAGGGGGCGGCGGCGGCGCATGAGCCGCACCGGCTGGCCTTCTATCTAAATGATTTGGCTGCTTCTTTTCACAGCTTGTGGTCGCGTGGCAATGAATCGCCACATTTGCGCTTTATCCAGCCAAGTGATCGGAAAGTCACTACCGCGCGACTGGCTCTGATGCGGTCCTGCGCACAGGTGGTTACTTCCGGTTTAGGGATTCTCGGTGTGCACGCACCGAGCGAGATGCGATAATTCTCCGATTCGGGGGCGATCGAGAACGCGCGAAGGGATCCGCTATGTCACGGGCGAAAGGTCCGAACGCTCAGGCTGGAGCGCCGCGCTGGCGAAACGAGCCAGATCAGGACGCATACAACAGATCGCAAGGCCACCAATTCGATGGTGGTTATGAGGATGATGCGTACACGCAGCAGCAGCAGTCGCATTTTCCGCACCATGCCTTCCGGCAGGTGCATCCGGAGCGGGAGCAGCAGCCGGCATTGTCGCGCGGCAGTCTGGCGTCTCTCCTGAACCGGACGGCACCGGCGCACAGCCCGCCGCCGGCCGAGGAACGCAAACGGCCGGCGCAACAGGCACCGTTGCAGCGGTGGTCCGGCAATTCCGATCCGGCTGGCTATGATCTGGCAAACTACACGCCGGAGCAGGCGCATGGCCGACATGCGCCCGCGCAAGATCCGTACGCACAGCAAGGCTATGATAATGCGGCCGCGGAAGGGTGGACCGGCGGCCAGTGGAACGGCCAGCACGACGGCCATCAGCAGCAGGGGTATGCACAAGGCTCGCTGGATGACCTCGCTTACGACCCGCGTGCCGGGTATGACGATCATGGCCAGCACGACTATGGGTACGACGGCGAAGAGGTGGAAGAATTACCTGCGCGTCGGGGCCCGCGGGCTGTCGTGATCGTCGGCGCGCTCGTAGGCGCCATCGCTGTCGGTGGCGGGCTCGCCTATGGCTACAAATCGTTCAACGGCGCGTCTGACGGCAAGACACCTCTGGTGCGGGCAGACAAGGGGCCGGCCAAGGCCAAGCCGCTCGATCCGGGCGGCAAGGATATTGCCCACACCGACAAGCGGTTCTTGAACCGGCTTGGCGAGGACCGCCCACCCGGTACCGTCGTCGAGACCGGCGCGCCGGGCTCAGACCGCGCCGCGACATCGGATTCCGATTCGAGCGGGGCCCCGCGCAAGGTGACAACGCTGGTGGTCAATCGTGACGGGTCCATGGGGGCAGCCAATCCCGTCATTACGCCAACGCAGCAGGCCAGCTCGGGGGGCGGCAATAGCGGTTCAGGGGTTCCGGGTCTATTTGTGGAGGGTCTGGGGGGCTCGCAGCCGCAGCGTCCGCCGCTGCGGGGAACGGCCTCCGTGGAAAGCCAGGGCACCCAGACGGTGCCGGTGGCGCCGCGCGTCATCAGCCGCGCCGAGCCGATCGTGGAGGCGAAGTCCGATCCCAAGCCCGACCCGACGCCCGAGGTGCGGGTACCTGTCAAGAAGGCTGCGCCGCGTGACGACTACGTGGCACCCCAGGCCCAGGCCCAGGCAACGAAAGTGGCTTCTGCCGCTGGTACGGCCATTCCGGCTGCGACAGGTGGAAATGGCTTCGTGGCGGTGCTGTCGTCGCAGAAGAGCCGCATGGATGCGCTGAAGGCATTTGCCGACATGCAGCAGAAATACACTGACGTGCTGCAGGGCCGAGCACCCGACGTGCGCGAGGTCGATCTGGGCAAGAAGGGCGTGTGGCATCGCCTGATGCTGGGCCCGCCCGGCTCCCGCGAGGCCGCCAACAATTTGTGCACCCAGCTCAAGGCGCACGGATACGCCGGGTGCTGGATCACCAGCTATTGAGCCCGTCGCCGACGCCTCTTGCCTGCAGGCCCGGGGTTTTCCCGGGTTGCGGGCGGGCGTAAGACGCGGCATAGCGGTCCCATGCAACGCGCATTCATTACTGGAGTGTCCGGCGAGGCGCTGACACAGGATGAGCGGCGGTTCGTGCGCGAGGCGCGGCCGGCGGGCCTGATCCTGTTCGCGCGCAACTGCCGGGAAGCCGGGCAGATCCGCACACTCGTCGACGACTTCAGGTCGGCCGCTGCCGGCGATGATTTGCTCGTCCTGATCGACCAGGAGGGCGGGCGGGTGCAGCGCCTGATGCCGCCGCTCGCGCACAGGTTGCCGCCGGCGCAGGCCTTCGCCACCCTGCATGCCGCCGATCCGGAAGCGGCGGTGCGCGCGGCCTACGCCGTGAGCCGCCTCGTGGCGAGCGAACTCAGGGCGCTCGGCATCAACACCAACTGCGCGCCGGTGCTGGACGTGCCCTGCGAGGGCGCCCACGACATCATCGGCGATCGCGCCTACGGCAGTAATCCGGCGACAGTCATAGCGCTGGGCCGGGCGGTGGCCGACGGGTTGATGGCGGGCGGCGTGCTGCCGGTGGTCAAGCACGTGCCGGGGCATGGCCGGGCGGGGGCGGACAGCCATCTGGATTTGCCGGTGGTGGATACGCGCGCGGCGGAGCTTGAGAAGACGGATTTCGCACCGTTCCGGGCGCTGTCGGACCTGCCGGCCGCGATGACGGCGCATGTGGTGTTCAGTGCCATCGATGCCGGTGCGCCGGCCAGCGTGTCGCGGATCGTGACGCAGAGGGTCATTCGCGAGGCCATCGGATTCGACGGCCTGCTGATGAGCGACGACCTCAGCATGAAGGCGCTGGCGGGGTCGCTCAGAGCGCGGGCCGAGGCGGTGATTGAGGCGGGTTCCGATCTGGCGCTCCACTGCAACGGTAACCTCATCGAAATGCGCGAGGTTGTGGAAGGCGTGCCGGTGCTGGAAGGCAGGGCCCTGGAGCGCCTGCAGCGGGCGCGGGCGGCCATGCGAGCGAGCGGAACCCTCGATCTGGCCGAGGCCGAGGCCGCCTTGGACCTGGCTTTGGCAACGGTCGCCTGAATCAGTGTAAAGTGTCATTTTGCGGCGTCGCAAATGCGGTGCACAGATTGCGACTGCAACCGAGGACTGAATGACGGGAGAGCCGACCGGAGACGCCGTGGGGATCACCCCCTGGGAGTCTGAACTCGGGCCCGAGGCCGTGGCGCCGGGTGAGGCCTTCGTCGTTGACGTTGCCGGGTTCGAGGGGCCGCTCGACCTGCTGCTGGCGCTGGCGCGGACGCAGAAGGTGGACATCGCCAAGATTTCGGTGCTGGCCCTGGTCGAGCAGTACCTGGTGTTCATCGCCGAGGCGCAGAAGATCCGGCTGGAGCTGGCCGCCGACTATCTCGTCATGGCGGCATGGCTGGCGTTCCTGAAATCGCGGCTCATCCTGCCGCGCGAGGAAATGCCGGACGATCAGCCGTCGGGCGAGGAATTGGCGGCGAGGCTGGCGTTCCGGCTGATGCGGCTCGAAGCCATGCGCAACTGCGCGGCGCAGCTCATGACGCGCAAGCGGCTGGATCGCGACGTGTTTGCGCGCGGCATGCCGGAGGGCGTGAAAACGATCCGCGACCGGCAGTATTCGGCCGAGATTTTCGATCTTCTCAAGGCTTACGCCGAGCAGCGTCAGCACAAGGCCGCGAAGCGTATGCACGTGGTCAAGAAACGACAGGTGTGGTCGATCAAGGATGCGCGGCAGCGGCTGGAAGCGCTGGTCGGGCATTCGACGGGCGAATGGGTGCAGCTCGACATGTTCCTGGAGCAGTATCTGCCGGCCCCGGATCTGGCGCGCACGGCGGTTGCGAGCTCGTTCGGCGCGACGCTGGAGATGGCGCGCGACGGCTTGATCGAGCTCAGGCAGGAGGTAGCCTTCGCGCCGATCTATATGCGCCGGCGTGCGGCCGGCGCGGAGTGGGAGCAGGTATCTTAAGCGTCGAGGCGTGTTGCGTGGCTGATGGACGAGACAAGACGAGGAAGCGCATGGTTCCGCCGCGACACGCCGCCACGGAGCAGCCGGAGGATGGCATTGCCATCGACGATCTGCTGGCGAAGGAAGAGCATCTTATCGAGCCGTCGGGAAAGGGCCTGCCGGGGAATGTGCGCGCGCTGCCGTCAGCCGACCGAGGCGAGAACCTGCGCATCCTGGAAGCCCTGCTGTTTGCGGCGGCGGAGCCTTTGCCCGAAACGTATCTGGCCTCGCACCTGAAGCCCGCCGACGACGTCGGTGCGCTGTTGGAGGAGCTGAAGGGATTCTATGCGAGCCGAGGCATCAATCTGGTGCGGGTGGCGGGCAAGTGGGCGTTCCGCACGGCGGAGGATCTCGGGTTCCTGCTCGAGCGGCACGCGGTGGAGGAGCGCAGGCTGTCGCGCGCGGCGCTCGAGACCATGGCGATCATCGCCTACCACCAGCCCGTGACGCGAGCCGAAATCGAGGAAATTCGCGGTGTGCACACATCCAAGGGCACCATCGACGTGCTGCTGGAGACGGGCTGGATCCGGCCGCGGGGACGCCGGCGGGCGCCCGGCAAGCCGATCACCTACGGCACCACGGATGCGTTTCTGAGCCACTTCCAGCTCGATGCGGTGAAGGATCTTCCGGGGCTCGCCGAGCTGAAGGGTGCGGGGCTGCTCGACTCCTCGCTGCCGCCGGACTTCAAGGTGCCCGAGCCCACGGACGTGGCGGCCCTGATGCCGGACGAGCTGCCGCTCGAGGAGAGCGAGGACGAGCAAGATGAACTCGACCTTGATCCCGAAGGCGAAGACGGCGATACCGGGGGCGGCGACGAAGACGACGGCGAGGCGCCGTCGAGCGCATGACATGCGCGGTCGCGGTCGAGGTCTCAGTTGAGTTTGAACACCTGGTTCTCGAAAACCATCGGTATGGCTTCATCGCCCGCCGCCGCCCATAAACATGGGGCGCGGGCGGCGGCGGCGTTTGCCGCCAGCCTGACGCTGGAGCAGGTCGAGCGGCGCTATGGCGCGAGCTGGGCCTTGCGCGGCGTATCTCTGGCGATGACCCCGGGCGAGATCGTGTGCCTGCTGGGGCCTTCCGGGTGCGGCAAGACCACAATGCTGCGCATCGTCTCGGGCATCGAGAAGCCGACGGCGGGGCGCGTCCTCATCAACGACCTAGAGATGGCCGGGCCGAACCGGTTCGTGCCGCCCGAGCAGCGCAACGTCGGGCTGATGTTCCAGGACTTCGCGCTGTTTCCGCACCTGCGCATCATCGACAACGTGGCGTTCGGGTTAAAGACACTCGGGCGCGAGGAGGCGCGGCGCGAAGCAATGGCCGTGCTGGAACGCGTCGGCATGGCGCGATATGCGGAGGATTATCCGCATATCCTGTCGGGCGGCGAGCAGCAGCGGGTTGCACTGGCGCGGGCGCTGGTGCCGCGACCGGCGGTGATGCTGATGGACGAGCCGTTCTCCGGCCTCGACGTGCAGCTGCGCGACGACATCCAGAACGAGACGCTGGCGCTGCTGCGCGAGACACGTGCAACCTGCATCATGGTCACACATCATCCCGAGGAGGCGATGCGGCTCGCCGACCGGATTGCGGTGATGCGGGCCGGACGGCTGGTGCAGGTCGGCAAGGCGGCGGAGCTCTATCGCGATCCGACGGACCTGTTCGTGGCGCGGCTGTTCTCGGAGATCAACGAGGTGCCGTGGACGGTGGAAGGCGGGGCGCTGAGGACGCCGCTCGGGACGTTCTGGGTGCCGGAGCTGGCTGAGGGCGACCGCGCGGTGCTGTGCCTGCGGCAGCGCGCCATCCGCCTCGCCCCGGCGGGCCAGGGGATCGATGCGCGCGTGCTGCACGTCAAGTTCCTGGGAGATGCGGCGCTGGTGGAGGTCGGCGTGCAAGGCTTCGAGGCGCCACTGAAGGCCCTGGTGCGCGAAAGCGAGGTGCCGCCGCAGGGCCGGGAGGTGGCTATCACGCTGGAGCCGGAGCGGCTGTTGGTGTTTCCGGCTGAAAATGGTGAAGGCAAGAGCCAGTCAAATGCCTGAGAGGCGGCGCGTTTCCGGCCTGCCGACCTTGCCCGTCCATGCCCTTTCTGCGATAGTGCGGGGCAATTCAAGCGAAGCCGGGCCCCAACAAGAAAGAACACTAGACCCGGTTCAAACGGCGCTGCAGGCGCCAGAGGAGCAATCTGACAATGGGTAGCCTAAGCGTATGGCACTGGCTCATTTTCCTGGCCGTGGCGCTGCTGTTGTTCGGCGGTAGCGGCAAGATCTCGTCGATCATGGGAGACGTGGCCAAGGGCATCAAGAGCTTCAAGAAGGGTATGTCCGATGAGGACGAGGTCGCAGCCAAGCCTGCAGACCCCAAGGTCATCGAGCAGGGCATCAAGCAGCCCGGGCAGCAGACCGGGACGAAGGTCGGCTGAGAGCTGGTCTCAAACGCACCTGCGACGCGGGAATGGCCCGGCGTGCTGACGCGGCGCGATGATTTGTGTGCGCCGCTTCGCGGACGACGGGCCTGGATGATCTGATGTTCGATATCACCTCCAGCAAGCTGCTCCTGCTCGGCATCGTGGCGTTGATCGTCATCGGGCCGAAGGATCTGCCCGTGCTGTTGCGCACCATCGGCAAGTACGT
>CADEFX010000076.1 GCA_902826715.1 uncultured Hyphomicrobiales bacterium
CAACCAGCTCTTGCCTGCGCCCTGGGTGGTCAGATCCGGGATGGGCACAGGATAAAGCCGCGGCGAAACGCGGGGATAGATCCCCGCGCAATTCGTTTCGTAGTGTCAATATCCCCCGCGCCCTCCCGAGGATGACACGGAATTGGAAGTGCGATCACGGTTTGGTACGCGCCCATAGCACGCCCAGGATGATGAGCGGCACGAGGCCTTCGATGGCCATGATGAGCATGGCGTCGGCGGAGGCGAAGCGATTGAAAAGGAAGCCGGTGTTATAGAAGCCGACGATCGATGTGCCGATGAAGATCGACAGGAAGCCGGTGGCGCGTCCGTGGGTTTCGGGCGTGGCGATGGTGAAGATCAACGCGTATTGCGTGGCCGAGAAGCAGGCGGCGGCGACGCCGATGGCAAGCAACCCGATCACGGTGGCACCGGCCGTGAGATGAAATGGCAGTGCCGCCAGCACAAGCAGGAAAGCCAGCGTGCCGAAATAGTAGAAGCGGAACAGGAAGCGCTGGGCGGCGAGAAAGCCGAGGACGATAGCACCGATGGTGCCGCCGATGCCGTCGCACGCGGAGAGCGCGCCGACGGCTGCCGGCGACAGGCCGAAGTCCTTCTGAGCGATGACGGGGATCATCGAGACGATCGGGAAGCACCAGACGTTGTAGACGATGGTGACGCCGAGCATCAGCAGGTACATCCGATTTTGAAGCAGCTCGCGCGGCGGGACAAGCAGATGCAGCAGGGAGATACGTGGGGCGGCGTCCGCGGCGGCGCGTTCGGCGCGTTGCAACCGAAGCGACAGGATGAAACAGCCACAATAAATGATGGCGCTCAGGCAGAAGATGCCATCGATGCCGAGCCACTGGTAGGCGATGCCGCCTGTCAGCGGACCGATGGCGCGTGTCGCGTGGCTCGTGGCGTTATCGAAGCCGAGCGCGGAGGCCATGCGATCATGGCCTGCAGCTTCCACAAGCAGGCGCCGGCGCACGGGCATGTCGGTCACCCAAATCAATCCTGAGATGCCGGCGGCAATCAGAACCGTTCCGTAGCCAGCCACACCCGTGAACGCGAGGACGGCCAAGACAAGCGACGTTATGGTGCCGCCCAGGAACGTGAGGATGAGCAGTCCTCGGCGATCGAGCAGATCGGCGAGCGCGCCGACGGCGAAGCCCAGGGCGATGTAGGGGAGCATGCGGGCGGTGGCGAGCAACGCCACAAGCTGCGCGGAGCCGGTGATCTGGAACGCAAAGACAGCCAGTGCGCGGAACTCGAGCCAGCGTGCGAGCCCGACGCCCGCGTCGATGGCCCAAAGGCGTTGGTAGTCGGGAATCGAGAACAGGGCGCGCAGAGGCGATTTTTGGGACGGCATGGCGTGGGGGGATGACGTGGTGGAGTAATGGGCGGAATCTCGAATGCGATGGTTCCGTATGGAAGGGCTCGCGTCCATACGAGTCGTGGTCACACTCTACACATTAAAATGGAATGGAATTCACGTTTCGATCGGGGTGTCTCGCGCGTGGAGAATGGCGGGTTCAGCGTGCCTCATTGGACTCGCATCAAACGCGCAGGGTCTGTTAGGCTTGGTGCCGGACGGGCCGCGCACGCAAAAAGAATCGGCCTCGCTTGGAGGAGTACGCCATGGCTAAGCGCCCCGGGATCGTTTCCGCCGCTGTGTGCATCGCGATGCTTGCTGCGTCGCAGCACGCCTTCGCGCAGAAGCAGGGCGGAATCATGCGGACGTACATCTGGGATAATCCGCCGAGCGGCTCCATCCACGAGGAGGCAACGATCTCCACGGTGTGGCCGTTCATGAGCGTGTTCAACAACCTCGTCATGTACGATCCGACGAAGCCGACCAACACCATCGAAGGCATTGTTCCGGAGCTGGCGAAGAGCTGGTCATGGGACGCCGGCAAGACCAAGCTGACGATGAAGCTGGAAGAGGGCGTGAAATGGCATGACGGCAAGCCTTTCACAGCTAAGGACGTGCAGTGCACGTGGCACATGCTGACCGGCAAGCTCAATGCCGAGGACTTCCGCAAGAACCCGCGCAAAGTCTGGTACCACAATCTCGAAGATGTGACGGTCAATGGCGACTACGAGGTGACGTTCAACCTCAATGCACCTCAGCCGTCGTTCCTTGCGCTGCTGGCATCAGGATATTCGCCGGTCTACTCCTGCCATGTGCCGCAGCGCGAGATGCGCACCAAGCCGATCGGCACTGGCCCGTTCAAGGTTGCGGAATACAAGCGCAACGAGGTCGTGCGCGTGGTGCGCAATCCCGACTACTGGAAAGAGGGCAAACCCTATCTCGACGGCATCGACTTCAAGGTCATCGACAACCGCTCGACGCGGCTATTGGCCTTCATCGCCGGCGAGTTCGATATGACCTTCCATTCGGACGTGACGATCGCGGGCCTGAAGGACGTGGCCTCGCAGGCGCCAAAAGCGATGTGCCAGCTTCTCGCGTCCAACAATACCATCAACATGATTGTCAACAGCAGTGCCGCGCCCTTCGACAATCTGCAGGTGCGCAAAGCCATGGCGCTGGCGCTCGACCGCAACGCATTCAACACCATCCTGGCCGAGGGCAAGTCGTCGCTCGGCGCCGTGATGCTGCCGGGGCCTGAAGGCGCGTGGGCCATGCCGCCGGACGAGCTGGCGAAGCTGCCGGGATACGGCACCGACCTGGAGAAAAATCAGGCCGAGGCGCGCAAGATCATGGGAGGCCTCGGTTACAGCGCGGACAAGCCTCTGAAGGTCAAGGTGGCGACGCGCAATATCCCGCTCTATCGCGATCCGGCCGTGATCTTCATCGACCAGATGAAGAAGATTTACGTCGAGGGCGAGCTGGAGGTGGTCGACACGACGATCTGGCACGCCAAGGTGCAGCGCGGCGACTACGCCGTCGGCCTCAACACCACAGGCGTGGGCGTCGACGATCCCGACGTCAACTTGGTTGAGAACTTCACCTGCAAGTCGGACCGCAACTACACGCGCTACTGCAACGAAGAGGTCGACAAGCTGATTTTCGCCCAATCCAGGGAAACGGACATGGCCAAGCGCAAAGAGCTGGTGTGGGCGGCCGAGCGCAAGATCGTCGAGGATGTGGCGCGGCCCATTATCCTGCACAACCGGGCGGGCACGTGCTGGTATCCGCACCTTAAGGGCGTCGTGCCGAGTGGCAACAGTCTCTACAACAGCTGGCGCTTCGACAACGCCTGGCTCGACAAGTAGCGCCGGACGGACGACTGTCCCGCGTGCGTCCGATGGGCGATGATGCGGGACAGGATTTCACGAGGCATGATGAAAAAGCTGATCATCGAGGCGCGCGTCAACGAGTACGCGATGCGCACGGGAAACCTTAACGTGCCCTGGACGGCCGAGGAGATCGGCCGCGATGCGCGCGCGATTAGGGACGCCGGCGCCTCCATTTTGCATTTCCATGCGCGCGCGGCGGATGGAAAGCCTGCGCACGCCACTGAGGACTATGCAGCCGCAATCCGGGCGATCCGCGCCAACTCGGACCTGCTGGTGCACCCGACGCTCGGGCAGATCACACTCGGTGGCCAGCAGGAGCGCATGCGCCACATCATCGAGCTGTCAAAGGACCCTGCCCTGCGGCCCGATATCGCCGCCATCGATACGGGAAGCACGAACATCGATGTCTACGATACGCGGACGAAATCGTTTCGCACGGCGAACAAGGTGTACGTCAACGCGCACGACACGTTGATGCTGTTCTGCCGGATCCTGCGCGAATGTGGGGTGAAGCCGTGCTTCTCGGCATGGACGGGCCCGTTCCTGCGCACGGCCGGCGCGTTTCTCGACATGGAGCTGGTCGGTGAGCCGGCCTACGCGCTGCTCGTGCATTGCGAGGGCGGCATTCTGGGCGGCCATCCTGCCGATGCCTCCGGGCTGCGTGCGTTCCGCGATCACCTGCCGAGGGGCCGGCATGTGGAATGGACCGTCTGCTGCAAGGAAGGCAATCTTTTCCCCGCCGCCATGACGGCCATCGCCGAGGGCGGCCACGTGGCTATCGGGATCGGCGACTACGCCTATTCAGAGCTTGGCCAGCCGACCAACGCGGACTTGGTGCGTGAGATCGTCCGCATGGCAAAGCTGGTGGGGCGCGAGATCGCGACGCCGGCGGAGGCCCGGGAGATGCTCGGATTTTGAGGCAGGCCGCCTGCACCTGGAAGGAACCGATTATTCTGCTACTGTTCCGCCCGAGGGATCGAACCCAGGGCGTGGCTCCGGCGATCCCGGTGCGGGTATGCGGGGTCCGGTGAGGGTCAATCGGTGCCGCTGTTTCGGTGGGCACCGCAACACCGATCTTGCTGGAGAAATACAATGAGCGATGCATTCGCCGACGCCACCTACGGTGCGCTGGAGGTGGGCTATGGAGAGCGGCCGGCTGTTCTCGTGGTCGACTTCCAGAAAGGCTTCACCGACCCGAATTTCAGGATGGGCAAGAGTCCGCGCATCCACGCCGCCCGCGACCGCACCGCGGCCCTGCTCGAAGTGGCCCGGCGCTGCCATATTCCGGTGGCGAGCTGCTATGCGGGCTGGCACTCGAAAAAAGACGTTCAATACTGGAAAGTGGCTGCCGTACGGGAAGATTTTTTCGACGGCAGCGAAGAGCAGCATATAGATCCTAAGATTGCCGATCCGAGCTACGACTTCATTTTCAAGAAATGTGCGCCCTCGATCTTTTTCCAGACGCCGATCATGCCATTTCTTACCAAGCAGCGTATTGACACCGTTATCGTAACCGGCTGTGTGACGTCCGGATGCGTTCGGGCGAGCACGATCGACGCCTTCAGCTACGGATTTCGCACGATCGTCGTGGACGATTGCTGCGGCGATCCCATGCAGGAGTCGCACGAAGCCAACCTGAAGGACATGGGCCGGCGATACGCCGACATCAAGCAGAGCGCCGATGTGCTCGAATACTTTGAGCAGGTGCGCGGCAAAAATGCTTGAGCGTCGCGTGGTCGCGACGGCGCGTGACTATGGAGTGCCCGCGGGGCAGTGGTTGAGTGGAGGAGTATGCAATGACGCTACAGATCAACAGTGACGCGCCGGACTTCGAAGCCGAGACAACCGAAGGCAAGATCAAATTCCACGAGTGGCTCGGCAACTCATGGGGCGTTCTGTTCTCGCACCCGCGCGACTTCACGCCGGTGTGCACGACCGAGCTCGGCAACCTCGCCAAGCTGAAGGTGGAGTTCGACAAGCGCGGCGTGAAGATCATCGGCCTCAGCGTGGATCCGGTCGAGAACCATGCCAAGTGGTCCAAGGACATCGAGGAGACGCAGGGCTTCGCGCCGAACTATCCGATGATCGGCGACGGTGACTTCAACGTGTCGAAGCTGTACGGCATGCTGCCAGCCGCCGTATCGGGCGATCCGACCAAGCGCACGCCGGCTGACAACGCCACGGTGCGCAACGTCTTCATCATCGGCCCCGACAAGAAGATCAAGCTGGTGCTGGTCTATCCGATGACGACGGGACGCAATTTCGACGAGGTGCTGCGTGTGATCGACTCGCTGCAGCTCACGGCCAAGCACAAGGTGGCGACGCCGGTGAACTGGAAGCAGGGCGAGGACGTGATCATCGCCGGATCGGTCTCGGATGAGGACGCCAAGAAGCAGTATCCGGGTGGCTGGAAGGCGCCGCGTCCGTATCTGCGTATCGTGCCGCAGCCAAAGTGATTTCGCTGCGCTCTTGCATGATCGACAAAGCCGCCGCCAGGCGGCTTTGTTTTTTTGTGCAGCGAGGATTGGTCCGGCCATTGCATCAGGGCTTTGGTTTCCGTGGCATGAATTTTCGATGGCGTGCGTTGTTGCTCTGTCACGTGTTGGACCGTTTTGAAACACGCCGAAAGGCGGGGTTTTTTGTTAAATTGTACAATGATTGGCAAGTTTTCAGATTACTCGTATGACCTGTGCTCAACGTGACGTTGCAGGGAGCCCAGTCATGTCGTTGCGGCAAAAAAAGCAGGCTTCAGTCAGCCAGGAAGACGAAACGTTCACGTGCCCGACATGCGGACTCGAGCTGCGCAGCAGCGTGCTCAACGGCGGTGTGACGCTCAACTACGATATCGCGCAGTGGCAGAAGACTTGCGCCGCGTCGCGGTCCGGCACACCGTGCCTGTGCCCCGACTTCCGGCCGCACCTGTGGCAGATGCTGACGCGGGCGAACAAGCGCTGAGCGGTTCTTTCGCAACCCACCTGATTGCCGGGTCGCCGTCGGCTGACGCACAAGCCAGGGCGGCCCAGGGCGGCGGGTATCCGGCGTGCATGACGTGATAGGATGTTTGCCGATCCATTCTCTGCGGCCACAGGAGCCGGGATTTGACCGGGCCCATCACACAGTCTGCGCATACGCCCTGGCGGGCGGTCGTCCTGACGCTGTTTCCTGGTGCGTTTCCAGGCTTGCTCGGGGAGTCGCTGTCGGGGCAGGCGCTGGCGGAGCGCGCGTGGACGCTCGACTGCGTGAACCTGCGCGACTTCGGGCTCGGGCGGCATCGGGCGGTCGACGATACGCCGGCCGGCGGTGGCGCCGGCATGGTGATGCGCGCCGATGTGCTAGGCCCCGCGATTGACCAGGCGCGCCAGAGTGCGAGCGACCTGCCGCTGGTTTACCTCTCGCCGCGGGGCGAGCCGTTCACGCAAAGCCTTGCGCGCGAGTTTGCGGGCGGACCAGGGCTGATGCTGTTGGCCGGGCGTTTCGAGGGCGTCGATGAGCGCGTGATCGAGGCGCGCGGCCTGCGCGAGATTTCGATCGGCGACTATGTGCTGTCGGGCGGCGAGCTGGCCGCGATGGTGCTGATCGATGCCTGCGTGCGCCTGCTGCCGGGCGTCATGGGGCAGGCCCTGTCGCTGCAGGAGGAGAGCTTCGAAGACGGGCTGCTGGAATATCCGCAGTATACGCGTCCGCGCGAGTGGGACGGGCGGACCATTCCCGAGGTACTACTGTCGGGCGACCACAAGAAGGTTGCCGAATGGCGGCGCGCCGAGGCCGAGCGTCTGACACGGGAGCGCCGGCCGGATATTTGGGCAAAACGGAAGGGGTGAGTTTATTCCCTCTCCCCATTCTTCATGGGGAGAGGGTTAGGGTGAGGGGCAGCCGCTTGCGCTGAGTTTGTAGTTGCCCCTCACCCCAACCCTCTCCCCGCATGCGGAGAGAGGGGGAGCGGCATGGACAGCGCGGGTGAGATGGGGTATGACCCGCGCCAACCAACCAACTTCCCCACATCCGGGCGTAAGCCTGATCGGGCCGGGGTCGCCCGTAATCGGGCAGCATGAGCCGTAGTCGTCCGGCAAGTCCGGCGGCGGCTCCTCTGCAATGATGAAAAAGAACAAAGGACGATAAAATGAACATCATTCAAGAACTCGAGCAGGAGCAGATCAAAGCCATTACGGCCAAGCGCGGCGTCCCCGAATTCGGACCCGGCGATACGGTCAACGTGATGGTGAAGGTGGTCGAGGGGACCAACTCCCGCCTGCAGGCCTATGAGGGCGTCGTCATCGCCCGCGCCGGACACGGCATCAACGAGAGCTTCACCGTTCGCAAGATTTCCTACGGCGAGGGCGTGGAGCGCGTGTTCCCGATCTACTCGCCGTATGTCGCCGAGATCGAGGTGCTGCGCCGGGGCAAGGTGCGCCGCGCGAAGCTGTATTACCTGCGCGGCCGCCGCGGCAAGGCCGCCCGCATCTTCGAGCGCACCGATGCGCGCGCCAAGAAGCTTGCGGCGGCGTGGAAGGGCTTCAAGAAGCCGAAGGGCGAGGCCGACGATCTGACCAAGATCAAGGGCATCGACGCCAATCTGTCGGGGCGCCTGGCGCAGATCGGCTGCATCAAGTACGAGCAGATCGCGAATTTCTCGGATGACGACATCGCCAATGTCGACGAGACGCTGAAGCTCGACGGCGCCATCGAGAAGAACGACTGGGTCGGTCAGGCACAGCGCATGATGGCCGAGGCGACGGCGGGCGAGGTGCCGGCTGAGGAAGAGAAGAAGGCGTAGGCTTTTCCCACAAGCTGGAATGAAAAAGCCCGGTCCCTCCGGGCTTTTTGTTGTCACGCCCGCGCCACTTGGTCGAGGCCGTCGCGCAGCGACTGGTCGAGGATGGCGACGCCGCGGTCGAGTTCGTCCTTGGTGACGGTGAGCGGCGGGGCGATGCGCCACACCGAGCCGCGCTCGGGGCGGCGGCGGATGTTCATGGACAGGCCCAGCTCGTAGCAGCGCTGCGTCGTGATCGCGCCGAGCTTGTGATTTGGCTCGCGCTTCTCGCGATCCTTGACGAGTTCGACGCCGAGTAGCAAGCCGTCGCCGCGCACGTCGCCGATGACCTCGTAGCGTTGCTGGAGGGCCTCGAGCTGCGAGCGCAGGTAGTTGCCCATCTCGATGGCGCGCTCGAGCAGATGCTCGCGTTCGATGGTCTCGAGGACGGCGAGGCCGACGGCGGCGGGTAGCGGATCGGAGACGTGGCTGGTGTAGAAGCTGAAACCGGCCTTGAAGGCTTTCTCCTCAATCTCGTCCGACGTAATGGTGGCCGCGAGTGGCACGCCGCCGCCGAGTGTCTTGGACACCGACATGATGTCCGGCACGACCCCGAGCTTGTCGGCGGCGAACTTGACGCCGAGGCGGCCGAACGCGGTCTGTGCCTCGTCGAAGATCAGCAGCATGCCGCGCGCGTCGCAAGCCTTGCGCAGCTCGTTGAAGTAGCCCTCTGGCGGCACGAGCACGCCGCCGGCACTGATGACGGGCTCGGCGATGATGGCGGCAGGTGCGCCGGAGCTCTGCATGTCGAACAGGCGCATGCCGACGCGCAGGCAGGTCATGTCGCATTTATCGCGGCAATGGTCGACGGGGCAGCGGTATGCATTGGGCTCGGGGATGACGTGCACGCCGGCGGGCTTGGGCCCGGTGCCGCGGCGGTCGCTGGCAAAGGAGACGGAACCGGCGCCGCCTGTTACGCCGTGCCAGGAGCCGCCGAGCGCCAGGACCTCCCAGCCGCCGGTGGCGAATTTCGCCATCTTGAGGGCGGCCTCGTTGGATTCGCTACCGGTATTGACGAACAGCGATTTCTTGAGCGGGCGGGGCAGCCATTCGGGGAGCTTCTTGGGGGGGCGGGGGACGCTCTCGGGGATCATGCCGGAGAACATGTGCACGCCGGTGTCGGCGCTCTGCTTGATGGCGGCGACGATAGCGGGATGGTTGTGGCCGATGGTGGCGCACATCTGGCCCGACGTGAAATCGAGGATTTCGCGGCCCTCGTCGTCCTTCACCGTGGCGCCCTTGGCGGAGACGAATAGGGTCGGGAAGGCATCACCGCCGTAGCGGACGAGAAGCTCGCTGGCGGCCTTGCGCAGGTCCGGATCGGCCATGCCGTGTTTCTCCGCTGGTAAGGATGAAATTGATATCGCGTTTTTCGGGAGCGCAGCTTGGCACAAGTTGCGCGGCGGCGCATTTGCACTAAATTGAGGTGTGGTATCCCAAACTGGATGAGTTGCATCGGACGGAACGGATGAACAATCTGGAGTTCGGCCGCGCGCAACAGCGCGACGGCAAGATCACGTTGCATGGCCCGGACGCTTTCGCCGGTATGCGCAAGGCTGGGCAATTGGCAGCGGAGGCTCTCGACCTGCTCGTCCCCCATGTCGTGCCGGGCGTGACAACGGCTAGGCTCGACGACCTGGTGTTCGAGTTCGCCATGGACAACGGCGCCATCCCGGCGCCGCTGAACTACCGCGGCTTTCCGCGTTCGATCTGCACCTCGGTCAACCATGTGGTGTGCCACGGTATTCCGAGTTCCAAGCCGCTGCGCGAAGGCGACATCGTCAACATCGATGTGACGCTGATCGTCGACGGCTGGCATGGCGATACGAGCCGGATGTTTCCGGTCGGGATGGTGCCGCGAAAGGCCGAGCGGCTGATCGACGTCACCTACGAGGCGCTGCTCCTGGGCGTCGCGGCGGTGAAGCCGGGGCATACGACCGGTCACATCGGTGCGGCGATCCAGGCCTTCGCGGAGGCCGAGCGCTGCAGTGTCGTACGCGACTTCTGCGGACACGGGCTCGGCCGCGTATTTCACGACCGGCCCAACATCCTGCACTACGGCGAGCGCGGAGAAGGCGTGGTGCTGCAGCCCGGCATGCTGTTCACGATCGAGCCGATGATTAATCTCGGCAAGTCGCATGTGAAGATCCTGTCGGACGGCTGGACCGCGGTGACGCGGGACCGCGAGCTGTCGGCGCAGTTTGAGCACACGGTCGGCGTGACACAGGACGGCTGCGAGGTCTTCACCCACTCTCCCAAAGGATATAATCGTCCGCCATATACGCTGAGCTGAAGGCTTGTCGCAGCCATGGCACAGCGGGGGCGGGCCGGTGGTGGAGGAGAGAGCGACAGACCGCAGGCGAGTTTTTTCGAGGCATCTGGCGCCATCGACGACAAGGCGGGGCACCGTGAGCGATTGAGGGCGCGATTTCGGTCGGGTGGCGCCGAGGCCATCCCCGACTATGAACTGCTCGAGATGGTGCTCTTTCGCGCTTTTCCGCGCGGTGACACCAAGCCGCTCGCCAAGCAGCTCCTGGCACGGTTCGGAACGTTTGCGGAGGTGATCAACGCGCCGGAGGAACGCCTGCGGGAAGTGCAGGGCGTGGCCACGCGCGTGATAGATGAGCTGAAGCTGGTGCGGGCGGCGTCGCTCAGGCTGCTGAAAGGCGAGATCATGGGGCGCAAGGTGCTCGGCTCATGGTCGACGGTGATCGATTACTGCCGGGCTGCCCAGGGTTTCGACCAGAAGGAGCAGTTCCGGATCCTGTTCCTCGATCGGAAGAACCAGCTCATCGCCGACGAGGTGCAGCAGGAAGGCACGGTCGACCATACCCCGGTCTACGTGCGCGAGGTGGTGAAGCGCGCACTGGAGCTTTCCGCAACCGCAATAATCCTGGTGCACAACCATCCCTCGGGCGACACGACGCCCTCCAAGGCAGACATCGACATGACGAAGCTCATCGTCGAGGCGGCCAAGCCCCTGGGAGTGACCGTGCACGACCACATCATCGTGGGCAGGAACGGTCATTCGAGCCTGCGGGGGCTACGGCTGATCTGAGGGCCGCTCAAGCCTTTGCGGTCAGGGTTCCCGATCCCCATATTGAGGAGCCGCGCCGCGACCTGCCAATCCCCACATCTTCGCCGCATGCGGTTGAAACCCTCACGATACCTGCTATGCATTTTGCGCAAGGCAGGACAAAATCCCGAGAAAATCCATGACGCAAGCACGACACGCCCACGTTTTGATCCTTGGCTCCGGCCCGGCCGGGTACACAGCAGCCATTTATGCGGCTCGCGCAATGCTCAAGCCTTTGATGATTCAAGGTAATCAGCCGGGCGGCCAACTTACGATCACGACCGATGTCGAAAACTATCCGGGCTTTGCCAACGTCATCCAGGGCCCCTGGCTCATGGACGAGATGAAGGGGCAGGCCGAGCATGTCGGCACCGAGATCGTGTTCGACCATATCGTGTCGGTGGACCTGAAACGGCGCCCGTTCCGGCTCACCGCGGACTCGGGCGACACATTCACCTGCGACGCGCTGATCATCGCAACCGGGGCTCAGGCACGCTGGCTCGATCTCCCGTCGGAGGAGCATTTCAAGGGCCACGGCGTGTCAGCCTGCGCGACGTGCGACGGCTTCTTCTACAAGGGCAAGGAAGTCATCGTCGTGGGCGGCGGCAACACCGCAGTCGAGGAGGCGCTGTTCCTCACCAACTTTGCCTCGAAGGTGACCGTCGTGCATCGTCGCGACCAGTTCCGGGCCGAGAAGATTTTGCAGCAGCGGCTGTTCCAGAATCCGAAGATCGAGGTGGTTTGGAATGCGGCGCTGGACGAGGTGACGGGCAGTGCCGATCCCAAGTCGGTCACGGGCGTGAAGCTGCGCGACACCGTCACCGGCCAGGTCACGGAGCGCAAGGTGGACGGCGTGTTCATCGCCATCGGCCATGCGCCGGCGACGGAGCTGTTCAAGGGCCAGCTCGAGATGAAGAGCTCCGGCTACCTCATAACCAAGCCAGACTCGACGGCAACATCGATCCCAGGTGTGTTCGCGGCCGGCGACGTGAAGGACGACATTTTCCGTCAGGCGGTGACGGCGGCGGGAATGGGATGCATGGCCGCGCTCGAGGCGGAGAAGTACCTCGCCGCACTGGCGACAGCATCGAAGGCGGCCGAATAGACGCATGCGCTGAACGGCTTTGACATCAGATGGATTGGGACAAACTCAGGGTTTTTCATTCCGCGGCCGAGGCCGGGAGCTTCACGCACGCCGGCGAGGTGCTGCGCATGAGCCAGTCGGCGGTGAGCCGGCAGGTGTCGTCGCTGGAGAAAGACCTGGGCGTACCGCTGTTTCACCGGCATGCGCGCGGGTTGGTGCTCACGGAGCAAGGTGAGCTGCTCTTTCGCACCGCCAGCGAAGTGCTGACCAAGCTGCAGACGGCGGAGACGCTGCTTGGCGACTCGACGACCAAGCCTGCCGGCGACCTGCGGATCACCGCCTCGTCGGGTCTTGGGTCGGTGTGGGTGACGCAGCGGCTGCGTGAATTCCTCGAGCTCTATCCCGACATCCGGCTCGAGCTGATCCTCAACGACGAGCCCGTCGACCTCTCCATGCGCGTGGCCGACGTCGCCATCTGGGCGCGCGAGCCCATGCACAACGACCTCATCCGCCGCCCGCTGTTCACCATGCAGATCCATGCCTACGCATCGGGTCAGTACATCCGCAAATATGGCGCCCCGCAGTCGGTGCAGGATCTCGACAAGCATCGGCTGGTGTCTTTCATGGGTAATCCGCCGCCGCATCTGGCAGCCATCAACACGCTGGAGACGGCAGGGCGCGGCAACAAGGCTCCACGCACGCCCTACTTGCGCGCGAGCACGGTTATTGCGCTCAAGTATGCCATTCGCAGCGGCATCGGCGTCGGGCTCATCCCGGACTACCTGACCGCGGAGGAAACCGAACTCGTGCCGGTGCTTCCGGAGCTCGAGCTGCCGAAACTCCCGATCTACTTCGTCTACCCCGAGGAGCTGAAGTCGGCCAAGAAGATCCAGGTTTTCAGGGATTTCATGGTGACCAAGGGGCGCCAATGGAAATATTGAGCGCGCCTGCAAATGGCGCGTCATGCATTGATGCATGGCTCACATGCGGCCACCCTGATTGCTCGTGCCCGCCCAATAATCTTAAGTATGAAATGTAGCTGTGACGGACAGCTGCTGAAGGCTGTACCCTCCCTTTGACGCCTTCAGCCTCACTTCGAAAAGAAGTGTGGTACTTAACTTGAAGCCGGGCTTCGTGCCCGGCTTTTCTTTTATGCGCGAAGGCCTCCCGCATCTTGAGCGGACGCGCGAAGGCGCTTATGACGGTGCTGCAACACCGGTTGCACTGGGCGGAACCCTGAGAGAGTCCCACATGGCCAAAGGCGCTCCCAAAACTCTGTATGACAAGATTTTCGACGACCACATCGTCGATCGGCAGCCTGACGGGACGTGTGTCCTCTATATCGACCGTCACCTCGTGCACGAGGTTACCAGCCCGCAGGCCTTTGAGGGCCTGAAGTTGGCGGGGCGCAAGGTGCGGGCGCCGGAGAAAACCCTGGCCGTCGTGGATCACAACGTGCCGACATCGGACCGCCGCCTCGGGATCAAGGAGGAGGAGGCACGCATCCAGGTCGAAGCGCTGGCACGTAACGTTGTGGACTTCGGGGTCGAATATTACGATGAGCTCGACAAGCGGCAGGGCATCGTCCACGTAATCGGGCCGGAGCAGGGTTTCACGCTTCCGGGCACCACGATTGTTTGCGGCGACAGCCACACCTCCACGCATGGCGCCTTCGGAGCGCTGGCGCACGGCATCGGCACCAGTGAAGTGGAGCACGTGCTCGCCACGCAGACGCTGCTGCAGAAGAAATCCAGGAACATGCGCGTCGAGGTCAACGGCACGTTGCCGTCGGGTGTCACGGCCAAGGACATCACGCTGTCGATTATCGGCGAGATCGGTACCGCCGGCGGTACGGGCCACGTGATCGAATATTGCGGCGATGCCATTCGCGGCCTGACGATGGAAGGCCGCATGACCGTGTGCAACATGTCGATCGAGGGCGGTGCTCGAGCTGGCATGGTGGCCGCCGACGAGAAGACGTTTGCCTATCTCAAAGGGCGGCCGAAATCGCCCAAGGGCGCGGTTTGGGATGAGGCCATGCGCTATTGGGAGACGCTGCGGACCGACGACGGCGCGCATTTCGACAAGGTGCTGAAGCTGGATGCGGCCAAGCTGCCGCCGGTGGTGACCTGGGGTACGTCGCCGGAGGATGTGATCTCGGTGGCGGGCCTGGTGCCGGATCCGCAGACCGTGACCAACGACGGCAAGCGCCAGTCTATGCAGCGTGCGCTTGAGTACATGGGGCTGACGCCCGGCACGAAGGTGACCGATATCAAAATCGATCGTGTGTTCATCGGCTCGTGCACCAACGGCCGCATCGAGGATCTGCGCGAGGTGGCGCGTGTGGCCCAGGGCAAGAAGGTCAATGCCAACGTCTACGCGATGATCGTTCCGGGCTCGGGTCTGGTCAAAGAACAGGCGGAAGCGGAAGGCCTGGACAAGATCCTGCTGGACGCAGGCTTCGACTGGCGGGAGCCAGGGTGCTCCATGTGCCTCGGCATGAATCCGGATCAGCTGAAGCCGCGGGAACGCTGCGCCTCGACCTCGAACCGCAACTTCGAAGGCCGCCAGGGGCGGTTGGGCCGCACGCATCTGGTGTCCCCCGCCATGGCGGCGGCGGCCGCGATCGCGGGCCATTTCGTCGACGTACGCACGTTTAGCTAGGCCAAAATCGCCTCCGGAACGTCCGAAGCATTGCAAGTTGGCCACGCCGGCGGACAAAAGTGTTGCCGGCGCGTTGATCCGCGCACGTCTTGGATGGCGCAGCGCACGGGTTTGACGCACATTCCGCTCGAATGTGGCCACTGAGGAGCTTCCAATGCTGAAGTCATTCGCCATTGCCGGCGTCGCAGCCGCCGGCTTGATCCTGGGATCGGCGAACCTGTCGACGGCTGACGCCAAGACGTGCGTGAACAAGGCCGGCCAGGGCACGAACTCGACCGCGGATGGCGCCAAGTTCCAGGCTTGGGAAGCGGTGCTGCAGGCGACGGACTGGGGCTCCTGGGGCCAGTTCATGTCGTCGGGGCAGAAGATCGGCACGGCGCCAGGGTATGCGGTGAGCAAAGTCAGCTTCCGCTGCAAGGCGGGCGGCCTCGGCCAGGAATGCATCGCCCAGGCGACGCTCTGCAAGTAGGGCGCACTTTTTGAGACGGGGTGCGACGAAGGAAGGCCGCAGTGGGGACTGCGGCCTTTCGCTTTTTTGCGATCTGGTGAAGACGTTGGTGCTGAAAGTCGCCGGGTGGTGGCGCCTCAGACTCAATCCGGAGCTTCCGAGGGGTGCACGGCGGGAGTAAGGTGCCGCGGAACAAGCAGTCCCGCGGAGGACGTCAAGTGTCTAAAGCACTCGTGCAACAGCAGTTCGGCGCCAACGCCGCGAATTACACGACATCGGTCGTGCATGCGAAAGGCGCCAGCCTGGCGCGGCTGGTCGAACTCGTGCAGCCGGGCAAGGACTGGGTCGCGCTCGATATCGCCACTGGCGCAGGCCATACGGCGGCGGCGTTCGCGCCGCATGTGGCGCGAGTCATCGCCAGCGACCTCACGCCGGAGATGCTTGATGAGGCGCGCAAGCTGGCCGCGTCGAAAGGCTTCGCGAACATGGAGACGGCGCAGGCGGATGCTGAGAAGCTGCCGTTCCCCGACGGCACGTTCAACCTCGTGACGTGCCGGATCGCACCGCATCACTTTCCCGACGTGACGGCCTTCGTGGCGGAAAGCTGCCGCGTGCTGAAGCCCGGCGGGACATTCGCGCTGGTCGACAACGTGTCGCCCGATCCGGAGACGGCACCGGGCTACTCGACGGCGGAGCTGGCAGAGGCCGCGCGCGGCTATAACGCGTTCGAGAAGCTGCGCGACCCCTCGCACGGGCGGGCGCTGCAGACCAAGGAATGGACCGATCTCATCGCGCGTACCGGGTTCAAGGTGATGCACGTGGAGCATTCGCCCAAGGCCATGGACTTCGCGAGCTGGTGCAAGACCATGGCGGTGGCGCCCGATACGGTGGCGACGCTCAAGACGATGCTGGAGGGCGCGTCGCCCGCGCTCAAGGCTTATCTCAAGCCCAGCAACGACAACGGCAAGCTCGGCTTCGTACTGTCGGAACTGATCGCCATCGGCAGGAAGTAGCGGTTGCCTTTTTTACAACGGACAAACCCGGGAGGATCATGACTATGCTGACAATCTATGGCGTCTATCGCTCGCGCGCCTCGCGCAACATCTGGCTTTGCAACGAGCTCGGCATTCCGTTCAACCAAGTGCCGGTGATCCAGGCCAACCGGCTCAAGGACCCCAACGCGGCCGATGCGCCGCTGCACACGCGCTCGGCCGAGTTCCTGAAGATCAATCCGAACGGGCATGTGCCGGCGATGAAAGACGGCGATCTGGTGCTGAACGAGTCGCTGGCAATCAACCTGTACCTTGCCAAGAAGCACGGCGGTCCGCTGGCGCCAGCCAACGCGGCCGAGGACGGATTGATGACCATGTGGACCATCTGGGCGGCGGCCGAGGTTGAGCCAGTTGCGATCCAGATACTCTACAATCGCGTGGCCCGTCCGCCGGCGCAGCGCGACGAGAAAGCGGCGCAGGCAGCCGTCGCGGCGCTCAAGATGCCGTTCGCGGCTTTGGACAAGGAGCTGGCGGCGACAGGTTACGTGGTAGGTGGGCGCTTCACGGTGGCGGACATCAATCTGGCGGAGGTCGTTCGCTTCGCGTCGGGTGCGCCGGAAGTGTTCGAAGCGGCGCCGCGCGTGAAGGCCTGGCTCACGGCGTGCCACGCGCGCCCCGCGTTCAAGGACATGATGGCAAAACGCGAGGCGGAGCCGGCGTAGGAGCGTCTTTCCCGGCATCGGCGCGCACGCCTCTCATTCACGTCACGGCCGCGAAGGCGGCCGTCCACGCGCCCATGAGGGACAGGGAGGAGGGGTGCGCGCGTGAGCCAATGGTCGCGCAAAGATGACGAAATTTGCACGCATTGTTGAACTGTTTACCGAAATGTGATTATCTTCGGGCCATGGTTCCTACTCGCACAACGATCCTTCGAATTAGCGCCCCGGCAGCCTGAAGGCTTCCGGGTTTTGATGCTTTTCGTGTTCGTTGTTGTCGAGGGGACTTTTCCAAAATGTCTGTACCGTCTCACGCGCCGGCCGTTGCCGGTCATGCTGCGCATGTCAACGCCCGCTATCTTGTGGTGGGCCCGTCCGATCCCGGATTCCTGTCGCGTCTTGTCGAGCCGGTGGCCAAGCTCGGCGAGGTGCCGACGCGCGTTCACGCCTCGCGCGAGTCCGGTGACGGTTCCGAGCTCTCCGTAGATCTACGGCTCAGCGCCATCAGTCCGCGCACGGCTGAACTGGTCGAGAACGCGCTCCGGCGGATCGTCGGCGTCCGCCAGGTGATCGCCGTCGTCGAATAGACGCGCTGGCAAATGCCGTGATGGTGCCCTATCACGCAGTGTCCGGAACGTGACGCATCGAGGCAGCCATGGCGGTGGATTGGCGCGGGGCCGCAGCGCCGAGCCTTGTGGAATTCGAGGAGCTTGCGGCGCAGGCATGGGAACGCTTGCCGCAAGAATTCCGCGCCATGTGCGAAGGCGTGGTGATCCGCATTGAGGATTTCGCAACCGATGAGGTGCTGAAAAGCCTCGGCATCGAGAGCCCGTTCGACTTGATGGGCCTCTATCAGGGCGTCAGCCTCGATCGCAAGAGCGTCATGGATTCGGGCCGTGAGCCAGACATGGTGTTCCTCTACCGGCGCGCGATTCTCGATTATTGGGCGGAGAGTGATGAAACCCTGGGCGGTCTCGTCACCCATGTACTGGTGCACGAGATCGGCCATCATTTCGGCCTAACGGATGCGGATATGGAAGCGCTGGAAGCTCAGGCCAGCACGGAACCGTGACCGGCGCGCCGCGTCTTTCCGACATTCGCGCACAGGCACAACGTGGCGCATTGAATGCGTGCGCCCATCGAGTGCAAGGTGCGCACGATCGATTTTTGGGGGATCCGAGTTTTGAGACGCGCTGGCGGACGCCGTTCCAAGCTGTTGACTTGGCTTGCTATTGCCTCCGCGGTAGTGGTCACGGGATCAGCTATCGCCGGGCCGACGCCGGAGGAATACGCGGCGCACGTCGGCGGCGAGGCGAAGATCGTGGCGGCGGGCGAGCTGAAGCTCGACGGGCGCAAGATGACCTGCGGGCAGCGGCCAACGGTGCTCGACGGACAGCTCGACGACTACGGCGCGGCCTATCCCGGGTTCCTGATCCTCAACCCGAAGCTGATCGCGAAGGTGTCGACGACGGTAAAGCTGTGGATTTTCGCGCACGAATGCGGGCATCAGTTCCGCGGCCCCGACGAGGAAACCGCCGACTGCTTCGCGGTCCAGCGCGGCCGAAGGCAGGGCTGGCTGACGACCGACGGCGTGGAGGAGGTGTGCAGGTTCATCAGCCCGGCCAAGGGCGACAGCATGCATTTCTCGGGCTCGCACCGGTGCGAGTCCATGCGCAAGTGCTTCGCCGATCCGTCGATCCGTTAGGCTTATGCGGCGAAAGCGCGGACGGAATTATCCCCGGCGGAAGATCGTGCCTTAGCCTTCAGGCATGCGTCTGCGCTTCGTCGATTACACGCTGAAACTGCTGCGGCTGTCGCAGGTCATGCGCACCTGGCACGACCTCCTGGCGGCCCTCGACGGCCGGCAAAGGGAGCGGATCGCGCGGTTTGCCGAGCAGATCGCCGGCACGCTCGGGCGGGCGGCGGAGGCGTTCGAGCGCATCGAGCGCGATCCGGCGGAGCGGCCGGCCAAGCGCGTGGCCGTGCGGGAGCTTGGGCGGCTTTCGGGCTATGTCGAGAACATCGTGACGGCGCTCGAGGGCCGCGTCGACGGGCGCCGGTTGCGGGGAATTCGGCGGCGGCTCGAAGGTCTGGCCGAGGAGGGCCTCATCAGCGGCACGGTTCAGCGCGCGGATGCGGCGCGGATAGATCGGCTGCTGGCGTCGGAGGGATACTTTAGGGCGTTGGCGGACTCGTTGAGGACGTGAGGAGCGTGAGTCTCATCCCCTCTCCCCATTCCTTCAATGGGGAGAGGGTTAGGGTGAGGGGCAGCAGTCCATTCTGAGCAAGATCCTGCCCCTCACCCCAACCCTCTCCCCGTAAGGAATCGTGCGTTAGTCGGTCTAAACGATAACCCGTTCTAATGGAGCAATTTTTTTGTAACTAAGTCCATGAGTGTCCTGGTTGGGCTGCA
>CADEFX010000077.1 GCA_902826715.1 uncultured Hyphomicrobiales bacterium
CGGAACAGGAGCTTCGGCCCGACGTTGGCCGCAACGCGGCGCGCGCGCACCGTCTCGCCGCCAAGAACGGCGCCGGTCGCGTGACCGTCCTCAACCAGGACCCGTTTCACGGCGGCGCCGGTCCGGATGATCGCTCCGGCGGCTTCAGCCGACCGTCGCAAGGCCTCGCTGATGGCACCCATGCCGCCAATCGCGTGGCCCCACACGCCCGTCTTGCCGTTCACTTCGCCGAAGCAGTGATGCAGCAGAACGTATGCCGTGCCCGGCGTATGGGGCGAGACATAGGCGCCGACAATGCCGTCGAACGCAAACGCGCCTTTCACGACCTCGCTCTCGAACCACTGCGACAGAAAATCGGCAGCGCTTTTCGTGAACAGATCGAGGATGAGGCGCTGGTCATCGAGCGACAGGCGGTAGAGCCGGCGGCCGGTGATGGCGGCATGCACGACGCCCATCAGACCGCTGCCGGCATTGGGCGGCGTCTGCAATGCCAGGTCGCGCAGCACGGCCGTGGCGCGTTCCAATGCCGCGTCATATGCGGGCAGGCGCTCGGCATCCGCCGTAGAGAATTCGGCGATAGCGGCCTGGCGCCTCGCCAGCCCATAAGGCATCAACAAAAACCGGCGGTCGTCCACGGGCCAGAAATTGGCGACGGGGCGTTCCACAATCCGCAGCCCGTGACGCGCGAGCTCAAGATCGGCAATCACCTTCGGATTGAGGAGACTGACGGTGTAGCTCGCCACGGAATTGCGGAAGCCGGGATGAAATTCCTCGGTAACGGCCGCGCCGCCAACGGTAGTGTGCTTCTCGAGCACGACAACGGACAGGCCCGCGCGCGCCAGATAGGCGGCGCAGACCAAACCGTTGTGGCCGCCACCTATGACGGCAACGTCATGAGACTGCTCGCTCATTTGCTGGCCCACATCACGGAAACGCCCGATGCACACACGCGTTGCAGGGAGCCGGCAGCAAAAGAGCCCCCCGCAAACGAAGGGCTCCTCTGCCCGCTGCCGCACACTTGGCCCCGCTCCAAATGTCCAAGCGGGCCTCTCGTGCAAGGACACGGTGGAGTCACATTGCCTGCACGCACGGCATCTGTCCACCGTATGGTTAAGGCGCGTGCAAAGCTGTGCACATCGCTACGCCCCACTGCCGGAAAGCCGCGCATACGCCCCGGGATTGCTGGGGCGGCCTCGGCAATGCTACGACCCGTAAGTGATATCAAATGGAGTTTGCGATGACCAAGCCTGCCCTGCTTTCGACTGGTCCGATGATGCCGCTGATCACAGATCAGATCGAAGCTGCCTTCGAGGTGCACTGGATGCACAAGGCCGGCGACGTCAAGGCGATGATCTCGGAAGTGGGCCCGCGCATCGAGGCCGTGTGTACAGGCTCCCATACCGGGGTCAAGACGGACGCTGCGCTCCTGGCCAAGTTGCCGAGGCTGAAGATCATCAGCAATTTCGGTGTCGGGTACGACACGATCGACGTTCCGGCCGCCGTCAAGCAGGGGGTCATTATCTCCAATACGCCCGACGTGCTGAACGAGGAGGTGGCCGACACCGCGCTGGGCCTGCTTCTCTCCACGGTCCGGGAATTGTCCAAGGCCGAGACCTATCTGCGCGCCGGACGCTGGCCCGTCGAGGGAGACTATCGGCTGACACCTGCCAGTCTGCGCGATCGCAAGGTCGGGATGATGGGCCTGGGCCGGATCGGCAAGGCAATCACGCGCCGGCTGGAGGCCTTCGGACTTCCGATCAGCTATTACTCGCGCAGCAAGCAGGCCGGCGTTTCTTATCCGCACTATGCCGACCTGACGGCATTGGCACGCGATGTGGATACGCTGATCGCCATTCTGCCGGGCGGGCCGGCTACACAAAACATCGTCAATGCCGAAGTGCTGAAGGCGCTCGGGCCGCGCGGTATCTTCATCAACATGGCGCGCGGATCGATCGTGGACGAGGCGGCGCTTATAGCGGCACTGAAAAACCGCACCATTCTGTCGGCCGGTCTCGACGTTTTCCAGAACGAGCCGAAGATCAATCCGGAGTTCCTGACGCTGGACAACGTGACCCTGCTGCCGCACGTCGGCTCGGCCTCGATCTTCACTCGCGATCAGATGGGCCAGCTCGTGGTCGACAATCTGATCCTCTACCGGGATCGCAAGCCGCCGGTCACGCCCGTTCCCGACACGCCGTTCAAGGGGTGGTGAGCCCGCGTGCGCGCTGGGCCTGCGATCACATTTTACTGAGCGGACAAATCTTAAGCGGGCCTTAACTGCGTTCGCGTAAAATTGCTCATATCGAGTTGGCTCGGGTTGGGCGGATGCCCATCTGCATTCCGAGTAAACAGGAGTATGTGCGGTGTCCCTCGTGCGGCAGACCGTCAGTAACACGGTCGTCCAGCTTCATTCGCAAAGCAGCGCGGTCGCGAAAGTTGAGAGTGATGCGCGGGTGGCTATGCGCCGTCGCGTCCTCAAGGCGGGCGTCGTCGCCTATAATGATCGCCACGTCAGCCTACCTTGCACCGTGCGCGATGTTTCGGCCACCGGTGCCCGTGTGCGCGTGGAAGGCTCCATCAGCGCACCCGATACCTTCGAGCTCATCATCGACATCGACGGCTTTGAGGCCAACTGCCAGGTCGTCTGGCGCAAGGGCAACGAGATCGGTGTGCGTTTCCTGGGTGCACCCCGCATGGTCGCCCCGAAACGCACCCAGGTCATCAACCCGATGATGCCGACGCCGAAGGCCTCGCTACGCCGCAAGCCCAAGCCCGGCGAGACGATCTGAGCGGATCCGCTCTAGCTTGCGTGCCTCTGCAGGAACGGCTCCTTGCCCATCACCATCATCGCGTGGTCGGCGGAGAACATGTCGGCGTAATGGAGCACATAAGCGGCCCAGCCGCGATTGCGGAACGGCATCTTCGGCGAATGCGTCGCCACTACGCTGATGATCTCGTGCGAGAAGCCCAGTTCCTTGAGCAGCATGGCACCGACGACGCCGTGCGGGATCTCCTTGGACAATTTTGTGCCGACGACCGCGCCGCCCTCACGTGCATACATGAGCGGCTTGTCCACGTCGTGCAGGATCAGGATCGGGACCAGCAGCTCGTGGGCGAGGTCGACGTTCCAGTCAGCCTTGGCACGCTTTGCCAGGTCGACGCCGGCGCGGGTCACTTCATTGACGTGATGCAGGAGCGGATAATCAACGCCCGCGGTCCACGGCATATCCTCCAGGCGTTCGTAAAGGCTCGACGACCATGTGCTGACCCACGCCGTGACCACGCGGTCCCGCATCTCCTGCGCTAAGAGGTCGAGGCCGAACAGGCACCCCTCGACCGCCTTGCGGCGCGCGTTGCTCGTCCTGTCGATGACGTAAGGGCTCAAGCAAACCTCCCTGATGCATTCTTGGTTGGCGTCCTGCCGGGAAGGTAGCAGCAGGACGCCGGTCTGCCTACTGATCGAGCCAGACTCCGACCAGATCCTGGCCCTGGAAGTGGCTGGGCGAGAAGTGCCAGCCCTTGACCTTCTTGTGGTGCACGATGATGCGCTGCCACCAGTGCACAGTCAGGCTGTAGTTCTCGGTAAGCAGGCGCTTTTCGAACTCGTGCACAAGCGCCTTGCGCTTGGGTACGTCGAGCGTCCGGTTCTGCTGATCCCAGAGATCGTCGAGCTTGGTGTCGTTGTGGCGTGCATAGCTGATCGGCGATTTCTTGTTCGTGAGATACGATTGATGCTGCGCGGTTACATCGTCGGCGGGCACAGTCACGGGATAGAGCGCGACCTCGAATTTGCCGTCGACCAGATTGCCGAAATAAGGCGTGGTCTCCACCTGCGAATGCTCCGCTGTCACGCCGATACGCCGCCACTGGTCGATCAGGAACACGCCAACGGGCGTGTAGGGTTCGGCAAGCGTGCGGTTGTGCAACTGGAATTTCAGGTTCTCCTGACCGGCTTCCTTCAGCAGACGCCTGGCCTCTGCACGAGACTTCTCAATGTCGTGCCAATAACCCGGGATCTTTTCGATCTCCGATTTCGGCAGGGCAAACTCATAGCCCGGCCGCAGCATCCCGCCCGTCGCCTTGACGATCGTAATCTTCGACAGGGCCTCGTTGCCGTTCCAGCGATCGATGGCCAGCGACAGGGCGCGGCGCACGCGTGGATCATCGAACGGCTTTTTCTCTGTATTGAAGATGACGATGTCGTTCGTCGCCCACGGTCCCTCGTGCAGAACCCAGCGCTCCTTGTCCGCCGAGCTCATGAGCTGATCCCGCTCGCTCGGCGTGCGGCCGCGAAATTCCACGTCGAATTGTCCCCCGATCATGCCGGGGACCACCGCGCTGCTTTTCACGAAGAAGGCTTTGTAGCCGTCCAGGTAAGGCTTGCCCTTCTGAAAGTAGTCGTCGAAGCGCTTGGTCGTTAGGTGCGATCCGCGCACGTACTCCACGAACTGATAGGCGCCCGACCCCAGGATGTTCTGCTCCGGGAACTTCGGATCCTCCTTGAGCTTGGCAGCGCTGAAGATACAGTTGAAGGGCGAGGCCAGGACGTCGAGCATCGACGCGCTCACCTCGCTGAGCTTGAAGACGATAGTGGTGGGGTCGGGAGCGTCGATGCTCTTCACGATGGTGTAGGAGGACTTGCGCAGCGACACGACGCCGGTCGGCGGATTGGCAATGCGGTCGAACGAGGCTTTGACATCGGCCGAGGTCAGCGGCGATCCGTCATGGAACTTGACGCCTTCGTGCAGCTTGAACGTATAGGTCAATCCGTCATCGGCCACATCCCAGCTCTTGGCAAGATCGCCGACGATCTTTCCGTCCTGGCTGCTGTCGTACTTCACCAGGTAGGAAAACATCGGACTGACGGGATGCAGCAGCGCGAACGTCTGCGAGGCGTGGCAGTCGTAGTTCGGGGGCTCAGCTGTGACGGCAAAATTCAAAATGCCGCCGCGCTTGGGCGTTTCGGATTTGGCAATCGATAACGGTGTCAGGACAAAAGCAACAGCGGCAACCGCCGCAACGCCGGTCTTCATTTCATTCCTCCCTTTGCGCCCGCCTTCTTGTCGAATCCGCACTGGGCGGCCGCGAGCATAGCTTTAAGAATGTTTTCGGTAACGGCAGCAACACGCCGCGCATCAGCATATCCTTGCGCGCCCTTAACCAGGCCGCGATGGACTGACGTCGGAGGTCAGATTAACGAGTGCAGAGGATTGGTCAAATAGAACCGGCCGAGAAGGTCTCAACCGCCCCAGGTGCACACCATCTCCTGGCAGCGTGCGCGCCCGGCAAACGAGCAACGCGCGGTAACCAAGCGGCAGGTCCGGCACGTATAGGACGAGAGGCAGCCGCGCACCCGCCCGGTGCGCGAAAAATTGCAGGTGCGGACTGTCTGACAGTCTCGGCCTGGATCGATGCCGACCGCTTGCTGGGCAACCACCGGCGAGGATGCAGAAGCCAGCATCAGCAGCGCGACGGTCAGCCCGGCGGCGGTCCACAACGACAGTGCACGAAATCCGGGCATAGGCAGCGCTCCCATCGCCAGGGGCGATCAGACGTCCGCAAATGGTCCCGCAACTCGGCGTTCCTGGCAATGGACGCCGGGCTTATACGTTAAGAGAAGACAACGGGCTGTGCTCGCCGAGCCACGCCTGACGACGGCAACCTCGTCCCACCGAAAGCCGGATGCCGGCTATTCGGCAGCATTCTTGGCTGGCTGCACGGCGGCCATATAGTCGTTGAGGAGCTGCTCGGACACCCGGCCGGGCTGATAGTTGTGGGGGCCGATCTCCCGCACGGGCGTGACCTCGGCGGCCGTGCCCACGATGAAACATTCCGTGAAGGAGGGCAGCTCCTCGGGCATGATGGTGCGCTCGTGGACGGCGATACCACGGCGTTTGGCGAGGTCTATCACGGTGCGCCGCGTAATGCCGTCAAGGAAACAGTCCGGCGTCGGCGTGTGCAGGGCGCCGTCCTTGACGAAGAAGATGTTGGCGCCCGTGCACTCGGCGACACGGCCGCGCCAGTCGTACATCAGCGCATCGGCATAGCCGGCCTTCTCGGCCCGGTGCTTTTCGATGGTGCAGATCATGTAGAGGCCGGTGGCCTTGGCCTTGGCGGGAATGGTGGCGGGGTCGGGGCGGCGATACTGTGCAAGGCCGATGCGAATGCCGCGTAAGCGCTCCTGCGGATCGAAATAGGATCCCCAGTCCCAAGCCGCGACTGCAAGATGGATCTTGTTAAGCTGCGCCGACACGCCCATCTGCTCGCTGCCGCGCCAGGCGATCGGGCGCACGTAGCAGTCAACGAGCTTGTTGGCCTTCATCGCCTCGTTGCAGGCGGCGTCGATCTCTTCAATCGTGTAGGGGATCTCGAAGTCCAGCATGCGGGCCGAGTCGATCAGGCGTTGCGAGTGCTCATGCAGTTTGAAGATTTGCCCGCCGTAAGCGCGCTCGCCCTCGAATACGGCACTGGCATAGTGCAACCCGTGCGTCAGAATATGGAGATTGGCCTCGCGCCACGGTACCAGCTTGCCGTCGAACCAGATGAAGCCGTCCCGGTCATGATAAGGCACAAGCGTCGCCGCCATTGGGGATCCTCCAGAAGGCGCACTGAACGCCGTTCTGTTTTAGGCGGTCCATTCAGCGCGCGAAAACTTGGCAGTGTTGAAGCGCCACAACCGTGGCAGCTCGCGAGCTCTCGACAAGGCCATAAGGACGGCCTGCCAAGCGTCGCAAAATGACTTGCCACGACTAACAATCGGCTTCAAATAAGTCAACATGACTGACATAACCGCACCGACGCTCGGCCCGCGCGGCGCCGCCAAATCTGAAGCCGCCGCCGATCCTCACTCGGGAATGAGGCCCGACGCTCACCTCGTATCGGTGGTCGAACTCCTGTTCTTCGCCTACCGCGATTTCACCGGCGAGGCCGATGCCGTGCTGGAGGAAATTGGCCTGGGGCGGGCTCACCATCGCGTGCTGCACTTCGTCTTCCGCAACCCGGGCCTCAGGGTCGCCGACCTGCTGGGCATTCTGAAAATCACCAAACAAAGCCTGGCCCGCGTTCTCAAACAACTGGTCGACAACGGCTATGTGACCCAGTCGATGGGCGAGCGGGACCGGCGCGAGCGCCGCCTGACACTGACGGACAAGGGAACGGCGTTGGCGCGGCGGCTCATCGCCCTGCAAACGGCGCGGGTGGCGCAGGCACTGTCGTCGGCGGGGGCCAAGGCCGAAGGTCTGACGCGCGATTTTCTATTCGCCATGGTAGGTGTCGATGACCGCGCCGGCGTCGCCGCTCTCATTCGCGATCCGGAATTCGCCGCCTAGGCTGCAAGGCAAAGGGGAGCCACATGACGGGGAGCCTGACCTACCAGCGTCGCGAGCCGCTGCCCGACAATGCGCCCCACGTCCTTGTCGTGGATGACGATCAGCGCATTCGCGACCTGCTCGGGCGCTACCTGTTCGAGAACGGCTTTCGCGTGACCACGGCTTCGGATTCGGCGACGGCACGCGCCTCAATGCGCGGATTGAGCTTCGACCTCGTCATACTCGACCGGATGATGCCCGGTGAAGGCGGGCTGGAGCTTGCCCGCGCGCTCAAGACCATCTCACCCGTGCCGATCTGCATGCTGACGGCCAAAGCCGAGCCCGAAGACCGGGTCGAAGGACTGGAAGCCGGCGTCGACGACTACGTGGCGAAGCCCTTCGAGCCCAGGGAGCTGGTCCTCAGGCTCCAGAACATCATGCGGCGCGGCCAGATCACGGCAGGCCCCCGCGAGGAAATCCGCATGGGCGATTTCACCTTCCATATTGCCCGCGGCGAGTTGAAGAACGGCGATGAGAACATCAAGCTCACCGAGCGCGAGCGTGATCTCCTGCGCCTGTTCGCGAGCCGGCCCGGCACGCCTATCGCGCGCCACGAGCTTGCGAGCGACGATGCCACGGGCAGCGAACGCGCCATCGACGTGCAGATCAACCGCCTGCGCCGGAAGATCGAGACCGACCCCGGCAATCCCGTCTACCTGCAGACGGTGCGCGGCAAGGGCTATATCTTCTACATCGACTGAAGCTGCCCGGGAGCGTCGCCGAACGCGCAAAGTAGATGACGGCTGCGTACGAGAAGCTGCAAGAGATCGCGACCAGAGGCAGGGCAGCGCTGCCCGACTGGCTGCAGGCGTCTGCGCTTCAAGCGCACTTGGGGCGCCTCGCCGCCGTGCTGGCCGACGCGATGCCCAAGGGGCTCTATGCGCGTGCGCTCATCATCATTATCGCGCCGATCGTCCTGCTCGAAAGCGTTGTCGCGTTCTCGTTCATGGAACGCCACTGGCAATCGGTGACCCGGCGCCTGTCCGAAGCGACGGCCCGCGACATCGCCGCGCTGATCGACGTGTACGAGAGCTACGGCATCAACGACGATTACGCCCGCCTCATCGGGATGGCGCGCGAGCGGCTAGGCCTGACGATGCAGATCATGCCGTCGGGCGAGCTCCCAACGACGCAGCCCAAGCCGTTCTTCGCGCTGCTCGACCGCACACTGTCCAACGAGATCCGCAAACACGTCACGCGGCCCTTCTGGATCGACACGGTGGGCCAGTCGCGGCACGTCGAAATTCGCGTCAAGCACGACGCCGCCATTCTTCGCTTCATCGCCACGCGCAGCCAAACCTACGCCTCGAACTCCCATATCTTCCTGATCTGGATGGTCGGCACGTCCGTCGTCCTGCTCACGGTCGCCATTCTCTTCATGCGCAACCAGATCAGGCCGATCCTGCGCCTGGTCGAGGCTGCCGACGCGTTCGGCAAGGGCCGCAGCGTGCCGGACGACTTCCGCCCGCGCGGCGCCCGCGAGGTGCGGCAGGCGGCGCAGGCCTTCATCGAGATGCGCGAGCGCATCACCCAGCATGTGGATCAGCGCACGGCCATGCTGGCGGGCGTCAGTCACGATCTGCGCACGGTGCTGACGCGGTTCAAGCTCGAGCTCGCCTTCCTGGGCAATACGCCTGAGGCACGGGCGCTCAAGGCCGACGTCAACGAGATGCAGCACATGCTCGAGGACTATCTCGCTTTCGCCAAGGGCGACGGTGGCGAGGTGGCAGAACCCACGAACGTCAGTGAGCTGCTGGAGGAAGTGCACGACGACGCCCAGCACTTCGGCAAGACCATCGAACTGAGGCTCCGGCGGCGTCCGCACGACTTGGTCCTGCCGCTGAAGCGCAACGCCTTCAAGCGCGCCATCACCAACCTCGTCTCCAACGCGGCCCGTTTCGGCGATCAGATCGTCATCCGTGCCGGCACGGACCGAGAGTGGCTGCGCATCGAGGTGGACGACGACGGACCCGGTATTCCGCTGGCGGAGCGTGACAACGTCTTCCGGCCATTCTACCGGCTGGATCACGCCCGCAATCAGGACGAAGGCAACTCGGGATTGGGCCTGGCCATAGCGCGCGACATCGCCAAGAGCCATGGCGGCGACGTCGCGCTGGGCGAGAGTTCCATGGGTGGTTTGAGAGCCATCATCCGTGTGCCGCTGTGAGACGCAGTCGCCGTCGTGGCGCGTCAGACACAGCCACATGCGCGACTTGGGCAAACAACCTTGGTTGTCATCTCAACATCCGATACCGTATCTACGGTCGCGCTTGGCCTATGTGATGAGAAAGGGAATTGCGATGTCTTTGAAAAGTATTCTGGCAGCAGTTGCGCTCTCAACAGCTGTTGCAGGCTTGGCTGGATCGGCGCAAGCCGTTCCCGTATCACCGACGTTGCCGAACCTTGCTCCGTTATCGCAAGTCGAGCCGGCGCGTCACCGCCGGGTCTGCGACCGCGTGTGCACAAAGCGCATCTTCGGCAAATGCGTTCGCCGCGTCACGCGGTGCTATCGTCCGCGGCATCGCTGGTAGGATCACGGGGCGGCGGCACACGCTGCCGCCGCTCCGCTTAGTTCAGAACAGCCGCCCGCCGTCCGGTACTTCGCGTTCCGGACCAAGCAACACGACCTCCCCCGCCCCGTCAGGAAATCCCAGCGTCAGAACCTCCGTCATGAACTTGCCGATCTGGCGCGGCGGATAATTCACGACGGCCGCGACCTGGCGACCGATGAGCGTCTCGGGCGCGTAGTACTTGGTGATCTGCGCCGCGCTTTTCTTCACGCCGATGTCCCGTCCGAAATCGATCATCAGCTTGATCGACGGCTTGCGCGCTTCCGGATACGGCTCGGCCTGAACGATGCGGCCGACCCGAATATCGACCTTGAGAAAGTCGTCGAATGTGATCTGCGGTGCCGCTGCGGCCTCCGTCATCTTCCTATCCCCTGCATAGAATGAATTGCGCTGGCTAGATCCCCGGTGTCGAAGGTGTGTTGCCTGGCGCGGCACCAGCCGTCGCGTCGTCGCTTGCCCGCGGCGATGCTCTGAAGCCGCGCGGCATCGCCGCCGACACAAACCTGGTCAAGCCGGAGCAGACCTCCTCGATGCGCGTCAGCGTGCGCTCGCCGCGCCGCAGGCGGCGATCGAGCGCGGCCATGGTCCGCGCCTGTCCCGGGTCGTCATCGGCAAGCCACACCCGGAAAACGGACCCATATAGGGTCGCTAAACCCGCTACCTTGAAGCCGCCCTCCAGGCCCGCCGTGTTGACTCCCGCCGCTTCCAGCATCCAGCGCTGCGATTCCAACGCAGGGCGGACCTGGGCGGGATCGGGAAGCCCACTTTGAACGATCGAGCGCAGCCCCGACCGATAGGGCGCAAGCACATCGAACCGGCACATGATGACTTCAAACAGCGTATCGCGCACTGGCTGAGCCGGCGTGCGCTTTGGTGCGCGGGCCAACACCTCGTCGTCGACAACGCCGGTGAAGGCCGCAATGATCTCGCCCTTGGAGCCGAACTCCTTCTTCAGATCCGGCAAGGTCCTGCCTGCGGCTTCCGCGATGTCGACCAGCGTGACATCCGCCCACGGACGCTCGGCGGCCAGCCGAAGCGCCGCAGCGACAAGGGCATCACGCGGAATCGTGGGATCGAGCATGACTGTCAGTCCTCCATGCCCTTAGATAGGGCTCGGAGCCCGCCCTTTGAAGCGGTCCCAATCAACCTGCAAGTTCCTTGGACCGCCGCGACGCGGCGAGCACGGCTCCGGTCATCACCGGCTGCAGGCCATTTTGCGCCATGAGCACCTGCAAGGCCGCAAATGTCGTGCCGTTCGGCGATGTCACGTTCTCGCGCAAGGTGCCGGCTGGCAAATCGGAGCGATGCAGCAGTTCGCCTGCGCCGGCAACCGTCCAGCGCGCAAGCTTGGCCGCCAGATCAGGCGCCAGGCCCGCCTTCACCCCGGCTTCGGCCAGGCACTCGGCGAGGTAGAAGACATAAGCGGGTCCCGAGCCCGATACGGCCGTAACGGGATCGATCAAAGCCTCATCGTCCACCCACGCCGTCTCGCCAACAGCCGAAAGCAGCGCGCTGCACATATCTTTCTGTTGAGGTGTCACGTTCGTATTGGCGGTCGCAACGGTGATGCCACGCCCGACCGACGCCGGTGTGTTGGGAATTGAGCGCACGACGGCTATTCCAGGTGCCAGATGCCGCTCGAAGCTGTGGATCGTGCGTCCGGCGGCAACGGAGAGCACAACCGTGCTCTTGCCTGCCAGCTTGGCGAGAGGCGGAAAGACCTCCTCCATGATCTGCGGCTTGACCGCCATCAGCAGCACGGCAGGCGGCGCATCGAGCCGAGGCAGCGCACTGGCGACACGGACGCCGCGTTTGGCGAGAAGGTCAGCGATGCGCGGCGGAGGAGACGGATCCTGCACAATGATGCGCGCGGGATCCAAGCCGCCGTCGAGCCAGCCCGCCAGGAGCGCGCCGCCCATGTTGCCGGCACCGGCCAGGACGAGATCGCCATCGAGTTGCAACGCCATTGCCACCTCCGCCCGCCACGACAGCGAACCCTTCGCGATATGAAACCGTCGCGAAATCTTAGAGATGGGCGGAGGCTATGGCGAGGGAAGAATTCCCAGCAGGCGTCAGGCGTGGCCTTCCGTCTCGAACATGGTCGAGGCCAGCGCTTCCTTGCTTTCGCGGCCGGCCCAGACGACGAACTGGAACGACTGGTAATAGCGCTCGCAGGCTTCGAACGCCGCGCGCAACAATGCCTCGCACTGAGCGGCGGTCGCCACCGTTCCATTGAGCATCAGGCCCTGGCGGAACATGATGAGGCCCTCCTGGGTCCAAAGATCGAAGTGCCCGACCCAGAGCTGCTCGTTGATCTGCGCGACCAGACGATAGACCTCACTCAGGCGGTTCTTCGGTACCTTGAAATCAAACGCGCACGCGATGTGCAGCGTCTCGAGATCATCGCGCCAGTTGAGGGACACATGATAGTCGGCCCAGGTGCCGGCAACGATGAGGGTCAGCTCCTCGTCAGCCGTACGCTCACTGGCCCAGCCATGACCCGATGCGACTTGTTCGACCAAGTCGATCGGATTGGTCACGCGCTGGTAGCCCTGATCAGCCGTTGCCATTCGTTCCCCTCGAAATTCGTGCCCGAGCTGCTGTGTCCCGTGTGGTCCGGCGCAGCATATACGCCGACGTAATCGAACCGACGCACGAGTCGCAACACGGTGCATTTATTGTCCACGGCCAAAGTGACGATCCTCGGGCAACCCTAGAATATTTAAGCAGGATCGGCACAAGCCAATGTACAAGCTGTGGAGAGCCGGTGGAGAACTGTGGGATGGGCCGCGGCGCATATTGACTGCCGCGAGCCGAACGGCTGGCAACCGATTCAAGCGCTCGAGCGCGCCACAGAGAGTTCGGCTTCGAGAGCCTCGATGCGCGCACGAAGTGCCTCGTTTTCGTCGCGTGCCTTGATCGCCATCGCCTTGGTGGCCTCGAACTCCTCACGCGTCACGACATCCATTTCGCGCAGGACGCGCTCGCCCTGCGTCTTCATGAACGTCTCGACCTCGCGCCGCATGCCCTGCGCGGCGCCGGCGGCATCCGTCATGAGTTTGGCCAGCTCATCCAAGATGGGATTATTGGTCTGGGTCATCGGCGCCATCAATCCGTGTTGCGGCCGCACTGCGGCACGGCTCCTAAAGACTATGGGGGGCGGCATCGCCTCGTTCAAGGAAGGCACACGCGCCCGCGTCGGTATCGGGGACAATAAAAGTGTCAAAAAAACGCGGCAACACGCCTCCGCGCCGTTGCTTGACACGAGACCGCCCAGGCGCTCAACGTCCGCACGCATCGCAGGGCACCGAGGCAGGGCGGATATGGTTCCTTTGGTTATCTCCTATCCGTCCATCGACCCGGTCGCGCTGCAGATCGGGCCGCTGTCCGTCAAATGGTACGGCCTGGCCTACGTTGCCGGACTGCTTCTCGGCTGGCTATACATGAAAAGGTTGGTCTCGGACGGCCGCCTCTGGCGTGACGGCAAGCCGCCCTTTGCCGCCACACTCGCCGATGACCTGTTCCTCTGGGTGGCGGTCGGAGTCGTGGTCGGCGGACGCCTGGGGCACGTGCTGCTGTACGAGCCCGCACCATTCCTCAACGACCCCGTTGAAATCTTCAAGATCTGGCACGGTGGCATGGCCTTCCATGGAGGCATGCTCGGTACCATCATCGCCATGTGGTTGTTTGCGCGGCAGCATAAGATCGCAGTACCGGCAGTCATGGAGGTTGTTGCTGCGAGCGTCCCCTTTGGCTTGTTCTTTGGCCGCATCGCCAACTTCATCAATTCCGAGATCGTCGGACGCCCGACCGACGTACCATGGGCCTTTGTTTTCCCGGGGTGGGGACCGGAGCCGCGCCATCCGGTCCAGCTTTATGAGGCTCTCCTTGAAGGCGCCGTGCTGTTTTTGATCTTGCGCTGGCTGACGCATCACCGGCTGGCGCTGAAGACGCCTGGCGTGGTGGGCGGTGCCTTCCTGGCCGGCTATGGTACGTTCCGCTTGGCCTGCGAATTCTTCAAACACGAGGAATATCGCAGCATCGTCGGCGACGGCATGCTGACGATGGGAATGCTCTATTCTCTACCGATGATCGCCGTCGGCATTTGGCTGATCGCGCGGGGGCGGGCACACGCATTCCAATGACCGGCGCCGACCGTCGCGATACCCCGCTTGCCGCCCACATAAAGGCGCGCATTGTGCGCGATGGCCCCATCACCGTCGCGCAGTACATCAAGGCATGCCTGCAGGACCCGCAGCATGGCTACTACGCGAAACGAGGCATCGGGCAAGACTTCGTCACGGCGCCCGAGATCAGCCAGGTGTTCGGCGAGCTGATCGGGCTCTGGGCCGTCGTCGTTTGGCAGCAGATGGGGCAGCCGCGGCCCATCGTGCTGGTCGAGCTCGGACCCGGCAATGGCACGATGATGCGCGATATGCTGCGCGCGGCGCGCGGCGCGCCGGATTTCTTACGCACCGCTGAAGTTTGCCTCGTAGAGACAAGCGCCTCCCTAGCCGCGCGGCAGTTGGAACTGCTGCGCGATGCCGGCGTGCCCCTGCACGCGTATAGCTCGATCGATGATGTGCCACCCGGCGCCACCATCGTGATCGGTAACGAATTCCTCGATGCACTGCCCGCCCACCAATATGTGCGTTCGCAAGCGGCATGGCACGAGCGGACCGTCGGGCTCGGCGGAGACGGCGGTCTGCAGTTCGGCTTCGGCAGTCCGGCCCCCGCAGACGTCCTCCGGCGCTTCCCCGATGCGCGCGAGGGCGATATCGTTCAGGTTCACCATGAATTTGAAGAGATCGCTGCCTGGATGGAGAAATGCGCCGCAAATGCGCCGATTGCCGCGCTGTTCATCGACTACGGCCACACGGCGTCCGCATCCGGCGACACGCTGGAGGCCGTGCGGGCGCATCGGCACGAACATCCACTCACGTCGCCGGGCGAGGCGGACCTCACTGTGCACGTCGATTTCGAAAGCATGGCACGCGACTTCGGCGGACGTGGGACGCTCGGCGTCGACGGCCCCTTGACCCAGGCTGAATTCCTGGGCGCACTCGGCATCGCCGAGCGTGCGAGCCGGTTGATGTCGGCCAATCCAGCACAAGCCAATGCTATTGAGATGGGCGTGCAGCGGCTGATGGCGCCGCAGGCCATGGGCACACGTTTCAAGGCCGTCGGCATCAGAAGCCGCGGGTTGCCGGCATTGCCCGGCTTGACGACGGAGAGACCATGAGCACCACCTGCCCCGCGGCCATCGCATGCTGAAGCCGATCGCAGCGCCGGCATTGGCCGGCATCCCCAACCTCGAGCACGGGTTCTTCACGCGGCAGGGTGGCCACTCGACCGGCATCTACGCGTCGCTGAACTGCGGCACAGGTTCGAAGGACGACCGCACGACCGTGTTTGCAAACCGCGCACGCGTCGCCGGACATCTGGGAGCCGCACCCGAACGGCTTCTCACCTGCCACCAGAGCCACACGGCGCTGGCAATCGCAATCAGTGAACCGTGGGCCGCCGGCGCCGCGCCGAAAGTCGACGGCATCGTAACGCGCACGCCGGGCCTCGCCATCGCCGTGCTGGCCGCCGACTGCGCCCCGATCCTCTTTGCCGATCCCAAAGCGCGCATCATCGGCGCCGCGCACGCGGGATGGCGAGGCGCGCTCAGCGGTGTGCTCGAAACGACGATTACGGCCATGGAGGAGCTCGGGGCACAGCGTCAGCAGATACGAGCAGCTCTTGGACCATGCATCGGGCCCGCAACCTATGAGGTGGGCCCCGAATTCGAGCAGCAGTTCCGCGAGAACGACCGGGACAGCGGTGCTTTTTTCCATCGTCCGCGCCCGGAGACCCGAGCGCATTTCGACCTTCCAGGCTACGTGATGCATCGCCTAACTCGCGCCGGTCTCGCCGAATCCCAGAGCGTCAGCCGCTGCACCTATACCAACGAGGATCATTTTTTCAGCTTCCGGCGGGCCACGCACCGCGGCGAAGGCGATTACGGCCGACAGATCTCAGCCATTGTTCTGCATTAATTTTTCCGTATTCACGGGCCACTCATTGGTCCAAATTAGGGCCTAACAACAGGAAATCCTCAGCCTGCGGCTGGACGTGGGACAGCCGAAGGTCTAGGGATTCGCGAGGGGTACCGGTATTTCGAGTCTTGTAAGGCCGCCAAGTTTGTACGATGGCCACCGGGTGTCAGCGGGTCAGGACATAAGGGGGACGTCATCGTGACGTACCACGACGCTGCTTCGGCACGGCGCAGCATCAGGCAATACGCTGCCGCCGCAGCCATTATCTTCTCAGGTGCTGGCCTCGCCGGCTGCGAGACGGGCACCTCGCTTTTCGGCAGCTCGCTTGCATCCAACGAGACGCCGGTTCAAACGCAGACCGCTGTGACGGCGGCACCCATCGCGAAGATCGCGCTGGCACCGGTCATCGGCGCGCCCGATCCGGTTTCCAAGCAGCTTGTTTCGCAGCTTACTGGCGCGATGGAGAAGCAGCGCGTTACGATCGCGCCCGATCGCGACGCGAAAGCGGACTACATGCTGCGCGGTTATGTTGTCGCGGCGCGCGACAAGGCCAACACCAAGGTTTCCTACATCTGGGACGTGACCGATCCGACCGGCAAGCGCGTTAACCGCATCACCGGCGAGGAAGTGGTCGCGAGCACCAATCCGAAAGATCCGTGGACGTCCGTTAGTGCCGCGGTGACGCAGAACATCGCCGACAAGACAGCGTCCCAACTTGGCACCTGGTTGCCGAACCAGAAGGGTGCAGCTGTCGCGGCCGGCAGCGGCTCGTCAGCACCCGCCGCAGTGGGCGGGCCGACGGCAAGCCAGGTGGCCACACAATCGACAGGCGACAGCGCCAGCGAGAAGCCGCAAAGTTCTGCGGTCTCGAGCACGTCGACAGCCAGCATCGCCCGCTCGGATGGCACGGCGGCCGTGGTACCGTCCGTCACCGGTGCTCCGGGAGATGGCAATTCGGCCCTTGTGGCAGCCCTGCAAGGCGAACTCTCCCGGCAGGGTGTCACCCTCACGGAGCAAGCTGCTTCCGCCTATCGCGTCGAAGGCAAGGTCATCGTGGGGGCCGCCAAGGAAGGCAAGCAGGCCATCCAGATCGACTGGCGCGTCAAGGATCCGCAGGGCAAGGCGCTTGGCACGGTATCGCAGAAGAACGAGATTCCGGAAGGGTCGCTCGACGGCACTTGGGGCAAGACGGCCGATGCGGCTGCAGCCGCTGCAGCGCAAGGCATCGTGAAGCTGCTGCCGCAGCAGCGCGCCTCGAACTGACCGGTTGACACGGCCGCTCAGGCGAACGTGTCAGAAAGATGAAAAACTGAGGAAAGCCGGGGGCCCGGACCGTTTACAGGTCTGGGCCCTCTTGCTAGAAGGCCTCACCGATAACGAGGCGGAAAGCGGTCCTCATGCCCTTCGACTCGCGCGACAACCAGGGCGGCGGCGCACCGCGCATCAAACTGGTCGCCGGCAACAGCAACCGCCCCCTCGCCGAAGCGATTTGCGCGACGCTCAAGCTTCCCATGACGAAGGCACTCGTCAAACGCTTCGCCGACATGGAGGTGTTCGTCGAAGTCCAGGAAAACATGCGCGGCGAGGACGTGTACGTCCTGCAGTCGACGTCGTTTCCGACCAACGATCATTTGATGGAATTGCTGATCCTGGTCGACGCGCTGAAGCGCTCCATGGCACGGCGGATCACCGCGGTCATGCCCTATTTCGGCTATGCGCGACAGGACCGCAGGCCCGGCCCGCGAACGCCGATTTCGGCGAAGCTCGTGGCCAATCTCATTGAGCGTGCCGGCGTCGATCGCGTTATGACACTCGATCTGCATGCCGGACAGATCCAGGGCTTCTTCGATATCCCGACCGACAATTTGTTTGCTGCCCCCGCGATGGTGCGCGACATCGAGGAGCACTACGACACGTCCAAGCTCGTCGTGGTTTCGCCCGACGTCGGCGGTGTGGTGCGCGCCCGCGGACTCGCCAAACGCATCAACGTGCCCATTGCGATTTGCGACAAACGGCGCGAACGGCCGGGCGAATCCGAGGTCATGAGCGTCATTGGCGACGTACGCGGCAAGCGCTGCATCCTGATCGATGATATCGTTGATAGCGGCGGCACGCTCGTCAATGCCGCGACAGCGCTGCTGGAGCAGGGTGCGTCCGATGTGATGGCCTATATTACGCATGGCGTTCTTTCCAACGGCGCGGTGTCGAAGATCGTCAACTCCCAACTCAAGACGCTGGTCATCACCGACTCGATCCAGCCCACCGAAGCCGTCAAGGCCGCCAAGAACATCAAGGTGCTTTCCATCGCCCCTCTGCTTGGCGAGGCGATTGCGAGGACGGCGCGCGAGGAAAGCGTTTCCTCGCTCTTCCACTGAAGGCAGCCGGCGGCTGCGCTTCGACAGGCCTGGCGCACCAGATCGGCACCACCACCCATGCTTTCAAAGATTGACGCTGCCGGCATTTCGGCCCTGCGCAGGGAGGCGTGGCCGCAATCTGCCGACTATCCGCCGCCGGTCACGATCGCAGCGCGTAGCTCCTCGCTGAAACTGATGTCCAGCGGGCTCTTCGCCCTCGTTCTGGCGGCCATGATCGTCGTCATATTGCGGGACAATGCGCTTTCGGCCACGCCGTTCGAGGGCTGGCGCCTCTGGCTCAGAATCGGCGCCGCCGCGGGCATCGCAGTGCTCGGGCTCGTCATCCTCGCTTCGGCAATCGCCTCGCTCATGAAACCGAAGGTTCTCGTATCGCTTGGCCCAGAGGGGCTGTTGGTGCCGGAGCTGTTTGCCAAAACGCTGCCGTGGAGTGAGGTGAGCGTGGTGCTGCACGACAAGCCGCGCGTGAAGCTGTTCGGCGCGGGGCGCATTCTTATCGGCGCGCGCGACGGCCAACGCTTTGGGCCGTCGGCAAGTCCCGACGTGCAGCCGGCGACCGAGCGCGGCGAACTCGATGCGGCAGCACTACCGCAGATGCTCAATGTGCCGGTGGACCGCCTCCTGGCGCAGATCCAGGCGCATCGCGCCCGTTACGGACGGGGCTGACCCCACGGCGTGGCGGCCTCGCTCAACCGTCAGGCTTCGGGCGGGATCATGGCCAGCGTGAACTTCAATTCTGCGCCGCATGCCGAGCATTCCACTCCAGGCAGAATTTCCGGCACGATGTAGTCGGATCCGACCGCAGCAATCAGATCGTCCACATCGAACGGATAGAAGTGGCCGCAGCCCTCGGTCTGGCAGTACCCCTCGAGTGCGAGATTGCGCGCCTTGATGGCTCCAAGCGTCCAACCGGTCTGCCGACCGGCATCGTCTGGTCCGCCTCGGCCCATTTGTCACCTCCGGCTGAGGCCACCCGCCTGCTCAACGAACCTGGCGACCGTCTCGACGCCCGCGCC
>CADEFX010000078.1 GCA_902826715.1 uncultured Hyphomicrobiales bacterium
GCCGGCGCGCACCTCCGGCCGGTATTCCTGCACCATGAACGGCTCGCGGAAGACCGTCTGGAACAGCTCTACCAGCGAGTTGAGGTTGGTGTCGCCAGGTCCGACGCGAAACACACCGGCGCCGCCGTTGCCGTAAAGCGGCTTTAGGATGATGTCCTTGTACTTGTCGCGAAAGTCCTTCACGTCCTCCGGATTGCGCGTCACAAGCGTCGGCGGCATCAGATCCTGGAAGTCCAGGACGAAAATCTTTTCGGGGGCGTTACGCACGTGCGCGGGATCATTGACCACCAGCGTCTTGGGATGGATGCGCTCGAGGAGATGCGTCGACGTGATGTAGGCCATGTCGAAGGGCGGATCCTGTCGCAGTAGGATCACGTCCCAGCCAGCGAGGTTCTCGGTGCGCGGATTGGCGACCTTATAGTGGCTGCCGGCTTTATCCTCGACCGTCAGCGAGCTCCCTCGCGCGATGAGGTCCGCCCGCGCCAGAGCTAGGTGCTGCGGCAGGTAGTAGAAGATGTCGTGCCCGCGCCGTTGCGCCTCCAGGAGCAGCGCAAAGGTCGAGTCGCCGCGGATGTCGATGCGATCGATCGGATCCATCTGGCAGGCGATCTTCAAGGGCATGGCTCGGGCGGCTCCGTGGAATTTCGCGCTATGCAAACGGTGTCAGCATCGTTTCGTCAATGTGTTTCGACGGTTAAGTCCGGTCCAGGGCGTTCGGGAGGTGCCGCGGCAGGTGCATGGGCGCGACAAGGATGGCATCGAGTCCGATATCGTGGCCGCCGAAACGCGGATGCCGCGCAAGCCAGTGATCGGCGGCCCGGCCGATGCGCTCGGCCTGTCGCGGCGTCAGTGCCGCCTCGCAGTCGGCCATCGTCGTCCGGCGCTTGACCTCGACGAAGGCCACGCGTCTCCATCGTGCGGCGATCAGGTCGATCTCGCCATGAGGCGTGCGGTGCCGCCGCGCCAGAATCCGATATCCCTTCGAAATGAGAAGACCAGTCGCGATCCATTCGGCGAGGCTGCCGCGGCGCAAGCGTGCCAATCGCTCGCGGCTCGGGGCTTCCGCCGGGCCGGCCTTCTTCATGAGCGTTCGGCCTTCAACTTGAGGCCCAGATCATAGACGCGGGATCGCGCCACGCTCAGATCCTCGGCCACGACGCGTGCCGCATCCCTCAGGCTCATGTCCTGCAGCGCCTTCTCCAGGCCCGCGCTAATGTCGGCATCCGTTGCCTCGCGTGCCTCGGGTGGCCCAACAAGGATGACGATCTCTCCTTTGACGTCGCCGGCCTCGGCCCACGCCGCAAGCGTCGTGGCCGTGCCGCGCCGTATCTCCTCGAACCGCTTCGTCAGCTCCCGGGCGACCGCAACGTCCCGCGTTCTGAATATGTCAGCCATTGCCCGCAAGGTTGGCGCGAGGCGCGACGGGGCTTCGAAGAACACCAGCGTGGCCGGAACGCCGGTGAGCTCGGTGAGGCGCGTGCGCCGCGCCTGTTCCTTTGGAGGCATGAAGCCCGCAAACAAGAAGCAGTCCGTCGGCAGGCCGGCCGCCGTCAGTCCAGTCAGCACAGCCGAGGCTCCCGGCAGCGCCTCGACGCGCGCGCCTTGCGCGATCGCCTCGCGCACCACTTTGTATCCTGGGTCGGAAATCAATGGGGTGCCCGCATCAGAGATCATAGCAATGCGCCGGCCCTCGGCCAGTGCCGTCAGGATGCGCGGGCGCTCCGCTGCAGCATTGTGCTCGTGATACGGCCGCACCGGCTTGCGGATGCCGAAATGGTCGAGCAGCACCCGGCTATGGCGCGTGTCCTCGCAATAGATGAGGTCGACGCCGGCCAGCACCGCGATGGCCCGCAGCGTCATGTCGCCCAGATTGCCGATGGGCGTCGGCACGAGAAACAGTCCCGGCGCCAGCGGCTGGGCGAGCTGCCGTGCGAGTTCCTGCGCCGTGCGCTCGGCGGGCGGATCAGTCGTGGGAGGGTTTGCGTCGGTGCTCATTTTGGAAAAAGCCGCAAATTTGGCGCAGTGTGGCGCAATTGCTCTGTTCTGGGAACGGGGCTGGCACTAACGATGCCACATGCAATCATTCAATTCGATGGGGCGTCGGCGCCGCGAGATCAGGACGCGCGCGGAATGAAGTTGTGCCCGCCTATGCCAAGGCCACACCGGAGAGACTGGCTTCGGGCCGCTGCCTGTGTCGGATGCGCTGTCGTTCTCGCAGCATGCTCGGGCAACGCCTCTCCCGATACGGTCGGCTCGATCAGCAATGAGGCAGCGAAGGATCCAGCCGCGCGGGCGCTCGATGCCAAGAGCCCTGTCAAAGTGGCGATGCTGCTGCCGCTGACAGGCAGCCCGCAGACGGCCGCAGTCGCCAAAGGTCTGCAGCAGGCGGCCGAGCTTGCTCTGTTCGAGCGCAACGCCCCGAGCCTTCAGCTTCTCATCAAGGATGACAAGGGCACCGAGGACGGCGCGCGCGCCGCCGCCGAGGATGCCATCAGGGGCGGTGCCGAGCTGATCATCGGTCCTCTGTTCGCCAAGTCGGTCGCTGCCGTCGCGCCGATCGGCCGGCAGGCGCGGGTTCCCATCATCGCTTTCTCAAATGATACACGCGTCGCCGGCAACGGCGTCTATCTCCTGAGCTTCCTGGCCAGCCAGGACGTTCCGCGCATTGCAACCTACACCGTGGCTCAGGGGCACGGACGCATCGCTGCGCTTCTTCCTGACGATGCGCTTGGCAAGATTCAGGAGGCGCTGTTCCGCGCGGCCGTCGAGCGCGGCGGCGGGACCGTCGTGGCGATCGAGCACTATCCTGTCGACGTCAACGGCATGGTTGCGCCCGTGCAGCGGATCCGCGACGCCATACGCACAGCGGAGGAGACCGGCGAGCCCATTCAGGCTCTGTTTCTCCCGGGCGGGCAGGACACGCTTCCTTTGATCGGCCCGCTGCTGCCCAGGTCCGCCATCGATATACAGCGCGTGAAAATCGTTGGTACGGGTGGCTGGGACTATCCCAATGCTGGCCGCGAACGCATCCTTGAGGGCGGCTGGTTCGCCGCACCCGATCCGGGCGGCTGGCGCGAATTCTCAGAGCGCTTCGCCAAGACCTACAAGTCGATGCCGCCCCGGCTCGCGAGCCTTGCCTACGACGCCGTCGGAATCGCTACGACGTTTTCGGTCGGGCCGAAAAATAGCCGTTACACCGCAGAAAATTTGACGCGAGCCACGGGCTTCACGGGCATCGACGGGGCGTTCCGGCTGCTTGCCAACGGCACATCCGAACGGGATCTCGCTATCCTCGAGATGCAGAAGTTCGGCTTGAGCGTCGTCGATCGCGCGCCCGGAATAGGGCTACCTTCCCGCGCCGTGGCCGGGACGGCTCAGGTCGGCTTCAATTGATATCAGGCGGATTACCGGCCTGCGCCAACCTCAAGCGTTGACAGCGGCGGCCTTGCTCACCCATGTTCCGGCCTGTTTGCGCCTCATGGACTCACGAGAAAGCCTCGCTCAATGGTTCAACTCACTCTTCCTCGCAATTCCAAGATCGGCACCGGCAAGACCTGGAACAAGCCGGAAGGCAAAGGCGATTGGAAGGAATATCGCGTCTATCGCTGGAATCCCGACGAGGACAGCAATCCGCGCATGGACACGTACTGGGTCGACTCCAAGGCCTGCGGGCCGATGGTTCTCGACGCGCTGATCAAGATCAAGAACGAGATCGATCCGACCCTGACGTTCCGCCGGTCCTGCCGCGAGGGTATCTGCGGTTCTTGTTCCATGAACATCGACGGCACCAACACGCTGGCCTGCGTCAAGGCCATCGAGGAGGTGAAAGGGGCGGTGAAGGTCTACCCGCTGCCGCATATGGAGGTGGTGAAGGATCTGGTGCCCGACCTCACGAACTTCTATGCGCAGCACCAGTCGATCGAGCCTTGGTTGAAGACCGTCACGCCGACGCCGCCTGTCGAGCGCCGCCAAGCCAAGGTCGATCGCGAGAAGCTGGACGGTCTCTATGAATGCATCCTATGTGCCTGCTGCTCGGCGTCATGCCCCAGCTATTGGTGGAACCAGGATCGCTTCCTCGGCCCCGCCATTCTGCTGCAAGCCTACCGGTGGGTCGTGGATTCGCGCGACGAGGAGAAGGGCGAGCGCCTCGACAATCTCGAGGATCCGTTCCGGCTCTATCGCTGCCACACCATTCTGAATTGCGCCAAGGCCTGCCCGAAGGGCCTCAATCCTGGCAAAGCCATCGCCGAGCTCAAGAAGCTGATGGTAGAGCGGCGTGTCTGATCGAAAGCACGTTCTCAAATGAATTCGGCCGGGAACCGCCGAGGGGGCGGTATCGCCGGCCGATTGTAGTACAGAGCCAATCTCCCGGAACGGGGCCGGGACGATGGCCGGTTCGCCTACCGGCGAGCCGTGCGGCGCTTCGTGGAAGCGCGGGCCTTCGTGGCCTTGCGGCGAGCAGCGCCAGCGCGCTTCGCCGGAGCCTTCACCTTCGCCTTCGCTTTACGAACGGTCTTGGTCGCTTTCTTCTTCATTGCCTTAGCCATAGTCTTTCTCCTCTTTCTCTCTCATTTTCCCAGTTGCAAGCCCGATCGTCTGCCCAACGAATCAGAAATACTTGCAGGATTATGGTTGTAAGAGAGCGGTTAACGCAGCGTTAATGCTGTCGGTGTCCTGAGGGTTTAAAGCGCTCGATTGCTGCAAAAAGTCATCGAAACGCAGCAGATCGTTGAAGCGCATCTCGAAAATCGAGAATCATTAGGCGATCACTATGCGCTGCGCACGACGTCGGCGCAATGCACGTGACGCGCCACTCGATTTGCTGCGCGCACCATACGTGCGCATCAAAGAGAATTGGTCGAGCTGACAGTTCATCCGCACGCAGCGGTTCGGATGGTGGGATCGATGATGCGCAAAAAGAAAAACCGGAGCGCAGATGTCTGCACTCCGGTCTCATTCGCCAAGCGGCTTGGCTTGACAGTCATCAGGAGGTAAGGGGCCCTCCGGTGCCCAACCGGAGGCGCCTGGCCTCCCGAAACGCTACCGCTTCTTCTTGGCCGCTTTCTTCGCGGGCTTCTTCGCAACCTTCTTGGCCTTCTTAGCTGCCTTAGCCATTGTCTTCCCTCTCTCGAGTCAGTCCGAATCAGTCCGGACCAAAAAATAATGAGCAAACGTGCTCGGCTTGTTGACTGCTAAATCGAATTCTGCCTTGGAAATCCACAACGTTGAACGGCGAGTGTTGCAGTGAGGCCTCAGTTTACACGCCGTCCCGCGCAGTTGGTCGCAGGCAAAATTAAATTCAGCACAGACAAACTATCATGATCGGTGTGCGTCCGAAATCAGAATCGCATCTTCGTGCAACTGATTCTTCATCTCGCATCATCGACTCGCGCACTTCGATGCGCACGCGGGATGCAAACGCACGAGTCGCTACGTGCAAATATCGATCGCAATGAAGATCTGTTCATCGCGCCAAGCTCGCGATGAGAGCGTGCGTGCGCGAGCGACCCAAATTGAAACAATTCGAGCGCGCGCATCCGTGATGCTCGCGCTCGCACTTGTGCTCTCTTTAATCGCAACGCGCGTGACGTCGCGCTCTCGAGACGACTTAGACGACGACGACGTCGAGATCGCCGACACCATCGACGTGGCCTTTGAGACGATCGCCGCGCTTGGTCGAGCCGACTCCCGCAGGTGTGCCGGTGAAGATCAAGTCTCCAGCCGCGAGTTCGAACAGCCCCGATAGGAACTCGATCTGGTGCGGGATGTCCCAGATCATCTGCTTGAGATCGCCCGTCTGCCGGCGCTCGCCGTTGACGTCGATCCAGATCGCGCCGGCGTTGGGATGGCCGATCGCCGATGCCGGAACGATCGGCGTGCACGGTGCGGACCGCTCGAACGCCTTGCCGACTTCCCACGGACGGCCGGTTTTCTTCGCCGCGTTCTGCAGATCACGCCGGGTCATATCCAGACCGACAGCGTAGCCATAGACGTGAGACAGCGCGTCCGCCGCCTTGATGCTGGCTCCGCCGGACTTCAGCGCAACAACCAGCTCGATCTCGAAATGGAGGTCGCTGGTCTGCGGCGGATAGGGCAACTCTCCGGATGTAAGGACGTTGTCCGCGTTCTTCTGAAAGAAGAAGGGCGGCTCTCTGTCGGGGTCGGAGCCCATCTCGCGCGCGTGTTCTGCATAGTTGCGGCCGACGCAATAGATGCGGTGGATGGGAAACAGTTGCGCGCTGCCCTTGATCGGCAGGCTCGGTTGGCGCGGCGGGGCGAAGACATGGGTCATGCGAAGGTTCCGGGTTCGAGCGGCGAATATCGGAATGACGCATATCACTGGCCGCCACCGCGATCCAGTGCCGGGAGAGGAGTGTTGATGCTAGCGACGAAGGTGCAGCCCTTCCGTGCTGTCGTCGGTCAAAGCCGCGACTTCCTCTTCCGCGCAGGCCAGAATGAATGTTGTCGTCGGGGGGGTGCACAGGTGCTGCAGCCAGTGCTTCAGCCACTGCGATGCTTCGGCGGCCCGGCCCCTGCCCTCTTGACTCCCGTGCGAGCTTCGCGCGCGGACCTCGAGCCAAGCCGCATAATTAAGGAGTTTTTCGCGTGCCTCGGACGGGGCCGGCATCGCCCGCGCGCGGATATCGGTTGCCATCCATCTCTGCATCGTTGCCCCTTATCCGACGAGGACCGCTGTGCCGCAGCGGATGCCATGGACGCGCACGTCGGCCTCGCCCAGGTGCACGCCGAGGGTCGTAAGCAGCGAATAGATGGCCTGATCTAGCGGCGCGGCGATCGGGCGAAGGATGCTCATGACCAGCTGGCTTACGGCACCGGGCAGTCCGATGCCCAGGCCTCCTAGCTGCACGTTGAGGGCGAGGTTGCCCAGCAGGCTCGTCACCACGGTCTCTACCAAGTCGTGTGTGCCCACGCGTTTGACGGTGCCGGCGTCGACGTCGGCCTGCGAGAAGGTGAGCGCCGTGTCGCCGGTGTTGGTCGCCGAGACATCGGCGCGTCCCGTGACCTTTATGAGTGCCGTGTCGACGATGCGCGCATTGGAGATGCTGGGCTCGCCCGCCAGGTTTGACAGGCTCGAGTTCGAGAGTTCGCCGACCCACGCCCGTGCGATGCCCGGCCGTGCCATGATCTTGGCAGTCGCCGTGCTCTTGTCGCCGTTGCTACACGTCACCTCGGAAAGGGTGCCGCGCGCATATGCGATGTCGATCCCGATCGGCAGCCTGACGCGCGCGCCCGAAAGCAGACCCGATCCTCCCACCTCGGCGACGACGCGCAAGCGGGTCTGCGCGGTGTAGACGCGGGCCCCCGGCTGACCGGCTGTGACCCATGGTGACTGCTGTTGCCGCTCGCCGACCTTGAGATCGACTTTCAAGCTGAGCACGCCGGGGATCGTCGTCCCAAGATTGAGCGCAACCTGGTTGGTGCCGTTGGCGAGCGCGGCCGTGCCGTTGACGAGATCCATGGCGTTGACGCCGACATCGAGTCCTGGTGCGGGCTGCGCCAGCGATGCGGATCCGAGAGGACCCAGATTGATGAGCGTCGAAAGTGGCACGCTTAGGCTCGCCGAGCCGGCCTGTCCCGCGAGCGCCTGCAACGCAGCGGAGGCGGACGAGTTGCCATCGGCAGCGGTCGTAGCGGCTGCAGCGCTGAGCACATTGCCGGCCGTCATGTCCGCATTGAGCACATCGTTGAATGTGCCGGCGGTGATGTTCATTTCGGTTGCCAGCGCATTCATGAATCCGAGCAGCTGGATGTCGGTATCGATCAGAGACTCGTAGCTCATGGCCGACAGATTGATGCTGCTTCCCAGCATCGCGCTGAGCAGCGCATTGAGAAGTCCATCGCGCACTGCCAGCAAGCGGCTGCCGATGGAAAACGTCGCGAGTGATGCGTTAGTTGCCAGCGCGCGCACCTCCATCTCGATCGGCTGGTCGATGAATACGCTCGCGAAGAAGATGCGTCCGGGTTTGCTGAACGTGACCTCGATTGCATTGATGGGGTCAGTGGCCGGCCGGAACCGAGTGCCACGCGGAAGGGCTGGGTCTGGAGAGTAATGCCCCTTGACCACAGTGAGCGATCTGGTGGTGTCGATGCCGTTAGCCTGGAGCGTTGCGGCCACGACCGCTTCGGCATTGTCGGGATTGGCGGCTGCGGCCATGGCAGCGAGGTCGGCCGCGCTCTGCGCTTGCCGACGCTCTATATATAGAGAGCCCATGTCGACGGCCAGAGCCAGCGCTCCGATCGAAAGCGGCAGTACGGCGGCGGAGAGGATGGCAATGCTGCCGGCGCTGTTTCGCACGAACCGGCGGGCGGCAAGGAGCAGGGAGTGCATGGGATCCGTCCTATGTCAGGAATCTCAAAAGCCGCCGCGCTTGATGACTGAGGTGCGCTCGATCATGCGATCCGGCATCGGTACGATGCCGGACATGATCCAGATGGGCAGATCGCTGGCATCGAAGCGCACCATGACGCGGAACTGCGAGGCATCGAGCGGGCTCGCGCCGGCCTCCACCGCGATCTTGCTGGCGTTGAGCAGCGGGTAGCCTTTGGCGTTCGTGGCTACGTGCTGCGTGGCGATCTGAGTTCGCTCGCTGTCCGACAGGCCCGCCACAGAGGCGCGTGCCGCGTCCGCCGCGAGTTGTTCGACGCTGTGGACCGATCCCAGGTAGATGCCGTAAGTCAGGATGCCGAGGACGATCAGGAGGAACACGGGAAGTACGATGGCGAACTCGAGTGCGCTTGCACCCGATCGATCCTGAACGATCGCAGCAACGTAGTGTCGCCTACGCGCCACACGCAATGGTTGCAATACAAACAGCGCCGGAAATTTTGTGCGCAAGTACCGATCTAGTCTTGAGGCGGGCAAGCGTGCGCCATCGAGAGACTTCTTCGATGAATACTGCATGAATCAAAGCCCCGGAAATATTCGAGCAAACACCTTTCGCAAAAAATATGCTATAATGTAGGAGTTAATGTGGGGTAAGGATCACAACTTCTGGTACTCGTTTGCAGAATCTGGTTTAGCTTAGATCAATGCAACGTTTATCTCTGTATATCCGCAGTCATTTGACCGTAATAGTACGTCGGATTTCGGCCTTCTCAGACCAAACATATGGCTGCCGCAAGTTAACGAACACACGTATAAGTTGTTTTATCTAACCTATAAGCACAATAGGGGTGTGGGGACCATGCTGAAGACAGCACCTTTCTCAACGCGTCCTTTATACCTGCAGGTGCGGGACCTGCTGGTGGCGCGCATTGTAGCCAGCGAGTGGAAGCCGGGCGGTACGCTTCCCAACGAAGTCGATCTCGCGCGAGAGCTTTCCGTCAGCCCGGGTACGGTTCGCCGGGCCCTGGAGGAGATGGAAAGCGAGCGCTTGATCTACCGCCGGCAGGGCCGCGGCACCTTTGTAGCCGACCATACGTCCGAGGAGCTGGCGATCCGCTTCACCAACATTCGTACCAGCAAGGGCGTACGCTTTGCGGGGGACGTTGCGCAGGCCGCGCTGAGTGCTGGCGACGCGAAGGAGCTGGAGCAGAAAAGACTGCGCTTGCGGCCCGGTATGCGTGTCACTCGTATCCACCGCGTTCGGAAGTCAGCGAACATCCCTTTCATGGTGGAGCACGTCTCGCTGCCGGACAGCCTCTTTCCGGGCCTGAGCGAAACGCGGGAGGTGCCGCATCGCATCACGCTGCTGGCGCAGCAGTTCGGTTTGCTGCTGGGTCGTGCGGAAGAGCAGGTGCGCGTGGCCAAGGCCGACGAAGAGATCGCCAAAGAGCTGCAGATCGCGACCGACACGCCGATACTTTCGCTCGATCGTGTCGTCTACACGCTCGACGGGCGGCCCGTCGAATGGCGCCTCGCCAAGTGTCATTTCGGCGAGGAGGTCTATTGGACCGAGATGACATGACCGCACCATAGGATCGCGACTAACGGCCGTCGAGTCACCTCTCCCTGAGCGTTCCTGGCCTTGGCGCTCCGCGGACGCGCCAAGGCCGGATCTCGACACGTCGCGGTCAATAGGCAGCGCTCTCAAGTGTCCTCGCGAGCGGGAAAGACCCCGCACCCAGCTTCAGGCCGGAACGTCTCTCTTGATCGTCATCGCATACGAGAAACGGTCGGCCGGATGCAGGCTGATGGACATTTCGATCAGGCGGCGGCCGGTGACGAAGTAGTGGCGCGTCAGCCGCAGCGCCGGATCGCCCGCTCGTGCGCCGAGCCGCCGCGCCACATCCTCTGTCAGGACCGCGCCCTCGATCTGCTGCTCGACCTCGATGATGGTTTCGCCGAAGTGCTGCTCGATAATGGCGCAAATGGCAATCCGCGCCCTGCCGATCTCGCCCGAGATCGCCTTATAGGCGGCATCGATATAGATGTCGGACAGACAGATGGGCCGCTCGCTGTTCGCCCCGTAGCGAACACCCACGACGTGCATCCACTGCTTCCCCGGCCGGCAGCCGAGCGCTTCGGCCGTAGCGCCGCGCGCCCGCCGGATCGCGAGCTCCGATACCTCGAGCCGGGTCTCGTTCGCATATTGCAGGATCTCGGCAAGTGAATGGATGGAATGCGTGTAACTGGATTTCCCGCGACTCGCCTCGACGCGCGTGCCTACGCCCTTGCGCGCCGACACGAGCCCCTGGTGGCGCAAATGTTGGATGGCCTGTCGAACGGTATGGCGCGAGACGCCGAAGGCCTCGCCCAGCTCTGCTTCTGTCGGGAGAAGGTCGCCGACAGAATACCTGCCGTTGGCGATGCCATCGTTGAGCGTCTGGGCGATCTGCACATAGAGGGGCAGGCCCGTATCGTCGGCCGTGCGTCTTAGCGAATGACTCCGCATGGTGCTCCACAAAAACGCCCATCCGAAAGGAAAAGCGTTTTCCGACAAGGTTTACGACAAACCAGCAATTTCGCGCGTCCGGAAGTGCAACGCCCGCGTCTCGTGGAAATGGCGATCAACCTCCGGGCGGCCGGAGACCCCTCACGTGATGCACGGTAGATATGCAGATCGGAGCCACGCATGTCCGATGTCTCGCGATCGCTCGCCCGTGATCCGGGCAAGATTCCAGGGCGGGAATGCGCCTAATCGTCATGTTGCGGCTGTCGGCACAGGCCACACCCTTCACAGTGTCCTCCTCGCTATCGGTTTGTGCTTGCGCTGGCCACACGCCAACACCGGGGGTAAAGGCTTTGTTGGATTACTCTATATAGCCTAATTCGGAGGCACCAAGCACCAATGCGGGACGGCAGGGCACCGACGTGAGCACGATAGACCCTGCGCGTGCCGCCGCTGCCGATGCCGTCAAAGCCTCGGCCTCCGATGTGCCGGAAGGCCTTCGCATGCGCCAGCTCGCGACGCTGCTGGGGCTCGTATCCGGAGTGCAGGCCGTGACCCTGTACGCTGTGCTTGCGCTGCCGACGCTTGCAACCAAGGCTGCGCCCGCGTTCGGCGTGGGACCCGAGGCCGTCGGATATCAGATCAGCCTCATCTATATCGTCGCCTCGCTCTTCTCGACGTTCTCCGGTCTCTATGTGCGCCGCTACGGAGCGGCATCCACAAGCTTCGCCGCTGTAGCGGCGTCCGGCATGGCCATCGCCGGGTTCGCGAGTGGCGATCTTGCTATTGCCGCGCTCTGTTCCATCATATCCGGGCTGGCCTACGGCATCACCAATCCGGCGGCCTCGCATCTGTTGTGGCGCTTTGCACCGCCGAGCCGGCGAAATCTGATATTTGCAATCAAGCAGACCGGCACGCCCCTGGGTGGAATGCTGGCATCACTCCTTCTGCCCGCGCTGAGCGTGTGGTTCGGCTGGCGTGGCGCCATCATCGCCAGCATCCTTCTGTTCGTTGTCGTGGCGATCCCCTTGTGGCTCAAGCGTGCCGAATGGGACGAGGATCGAGATCCCGGTGCGCGTATCCGGGGCGATCTTTTCACCGGCGTGCGCGTCGCGCTCGGCCATCCGACGCTGCGCGGGCTCGCCATTGTCGGGCTGTCCTATGCTTGCTATCAGTTCTGCCTGTTCTCCTTCATCGTCACCATGCTGGTCGTCGATTTCGAATGGTCGTTGATTGCGGCCGGATGGATGGCGACGGCGACGCAAATCGGCGGCATTAGCGGGCGCATCGGCTGGAGCATGCTGGCAGACCGGATCGGGCGGGGCATCGAGTTGCTCGCCATCATCGGCGTGCTGGCGTCGGCGCTGGGTCTGCTGGTCGCATCCATGACGCCGGCCTGGTCGCCGCTTCTCACGATTGCCGTGCTGTTCGGATTCGGCTTCTGTCTTGTCGGCTGGAACGGGCTGTACATGGCCGAGGTCGCCCGTGCGGCCGGGGCCGGGAATGTCGGTGTGGCCACCGGCGGCGTGCTGGCGTTCACGTTCGCCGGCATCGTTATTGGCCCCGCGGCATTCGCTACGGTCTACAAGCTCGCGGGCAGCTACGCGCTGACCTACGGCTTTTTCGCCCTTGTCCCCCTCATCGGCGTGGCGGCGCTTATGCCTGTACTGCGCCGGCGCTGAGCCGCGCTTGCAGCCCCAAAGCCCGTTCCTTATCCTTCCAACGTGGGGCGTCCGTTGCGAAATCACCAGGAGTTTCTGCATGACCCGTCGTGCCGCCGACCTTCTCGTCGATTGCCTCGCGGCGCATGAAGTCGATCGCATCTTCTGCGTGCCGGGCGAGAGCTATCTCGCCGTTCTCGATGCCCTGCATGATCGCAACACCATCGAAACCATCATTTGCAGGCACGAGGGAGGCGCCGGTTTCATGGCCGTGGCCGATGCAAAGTTGACCGGCAAGCCCGGCATCGCCTTCGTGTCGCGCGGACCCGGGGCCACAAACGCTTCGATCGCAGTACACGTGGCCGAGCAGGATGCCGTGCCGCTGGTGCTGTTTGTCGGCCAGGTGCCGCGCAACGAGCTCGGCCGGCGCTCGTTCCAGGAGGTCGATTACGCCAAGACGTTCTCGGACATGGCCAAGGCCGTGTGGACCATCGAGGATGCATCGCGCATTCCGGAGATTCTCGCGCGCGCCTTCGTCGTCGCCCAGACGCCGACGCCAGGGCCGGTCGTCATCGTCCTGCCGGAGGATATGCTGGAGGACGCGGTCAACACAGCCGTCATCGATCCGCTACCGGTGCCGCGTGCGGCCCGCCCATCTGAAGACTTGATCGCCGATATCTGCCGCCGCATTCAGCAGGCCGAGCGGCCGCTGCTCCTGGCGGGTGGAGGGCTCAACTCCCCTGCGGGCCGTGCCGCGCTCAAGGCCGCCTCGATTGCACATGGTGTGCCGGTCGTCCTGACCTTTAAACGCCAGGACCTGTTTCCGAACGCGCATCCCCATTACGCCGGGCATCTCGGCTTCAAGATCCCCAAGCCCATGGTGGACCGATACGCCGATGCCGACCTCATTCTCGCCGTTGGCACGAGACTCGGCGAGACCACGACGCAGGGCTACACGTTCCCGGTGTCGCCCGTGCCCCGCCAGCCTCTCATTCACGTGCACGACGATGCCTCGCGCATCGGCCGCGAGTACGCAACCACGCTACCCATCGTCGCCGACCCGACGCAATTTCTGTCGACTCTCGCCGCGCATCCCTCGAAGCCGCCGGGCGGACGCGCGGCCTGGATCGAGCGACTGCACAAGCCCTTTGCCGCGAGCCAGCCATGGAGCGCTCCGAAGGATGGATTGCTCGACATGGGCGCCGTGGTGGCGGCCTTCGGCGATAAGGTTGCGCCCGATGCCATCTTCATCACCGACGCGGGTAATTTCTCGGGCTGGCTGCACCGGCATTTTTCGTTCACCGGCGAGCACATCATGATCGGCTGCGTCGGCGGTGCCATGGGCCTCGGCATGCCGGCTGCCGTCGCAGCGGGGCTCAGATGTCCGGGCCGTCAGGTCATCACCTTCATCGGCGACGGCGGTATGTTGATGACGGGCTCGGAGCTGGCCACCGCCGTACAGTACAACGTGCCGGTGAAGATCTTCCTCTCCAACAACGGCAGCTACGGCACCATCCGCATGCACCAGGAGAAGGCCTACAAGGGTCGCGTGCACGGCACGGCCATCAGAAACCCCGACTTCGTGCGCTGGGCCGAGAGCTTCGGCGCCAAGGGCCTGTCGATCGTCAGCCTGAAAGAGGCGCCCGGTGTCGTGGGCGAGGCGCTCGCTTGCGACGGTCCGGTCGTCGTCGACGTGAGGACTGCCCTCGAGCACATCAGCCCTTTCGCAAATCTCGCCGATCTGGGCGCGTGAACATTTATTTTCAAAGAAAAAGGTCCGGAGCCGCCCTCGGCTCCGGACCTCAACCGCACTCTCGCGTCCCCGCACGCGGCAAGTGCTGACCTGACAGGCGTTAGAGCAGGATCGCTTCGATGAAATACCGAGGCGTCAATCCTGCTCTACGCCTTAACTCGTAGACGGCGCTTCACGCTTCGCGTCGGCGCTCGGTGCCATGCGAAGCGATCGCGTTCTAGGAAGCCTTCTTCATCTGCTCGAAGGACTTCGTGGCCATCTCATTGACCGTCTGGAACGTCTGCTGGGCGACGCGGGTCGACAGCTCGAACAGCTCCTTGGTCTGCGCGCCTGCGGTGGCAAACTGCTTCTGCATGAACTCCGCCTGGAGACGGGCCGCCTCGGGCAAGCTTTTGGCCTTCGCGATGGCCTCGGCGGCGTCGAACGCCGCCTGGGTATTGACGGACACATTGTCCAGCACCTTCGTGCCGATTGCCTTGGCGCCGGCTTGGGTGGCCAGAAGCACATCTTCAGCAACCTTGGCCTGGTCCTTGGCGGCAACGCTCAGCTTGTCGTAGGCCTCGCGCGTCTTGGCGACGCCTTCCTGCGCGAACATCTGCATGTTCTCCGGAAGATGCGCGGATTTGGCGGCGTTGAGGAATTCCTCGGCTTGGCGCTTCATGTAGTCGTTCATTGGGGTCTCTCCTGCGAGTCTTGGCCGGGGCGGCGTCTTGATCTCGAGAGGAATATAGGCGAGTTCTTGTGCATTGCAACATTTAATGTTGCGTTGCGGCATTATGGCCAGAATAGCCTCGAATCGGGCGGCACGGCATTGGTGCGACGCACAATAATCAGTTAACGGTCAGGGCAGGAAATACGTCCCGGTAGCCCATGGCGCTGCGGTCGAACAAAATATCCTGTGGCCGGAGCGCTCGCGCCAGCGCCAATCCGTTCAGCGACCGGCATCGCGATAAGGCCACATAAGCTTGGCCGTGCGCGAACGTCCCGCGGCCGAGGTCGATATACACCTTGTCCAGGGTCAGGCCCTGGCTCTTGTGGATGGTCAGCGCCCAAGCCAGGCGCAGCGGATACTGACGGAACGTGCCGGCAATGGTCTCGACGATCTTCTGTTCGGCCTGGTCATAGGCGTAGCGCCGGGATTCCCATGAAACCGGCTCGATCTCGTGCTCGGCGCCCCCGATCTCGACCCAGATGCTATCGGACGCCAGGCGGGAGACGCGCGCAATGGTGCCGTTGACCCAGCGGCGGTCGCCATCGTTGCGCAACAGCATGATCTTGGCACCTGGCTTCAGCACCAATGTTTGGTCTGTCGGCTGTGCCGTCTGGCTGAACTCGCCTGTCACCGCGGCCGTGTATTCGCGCGCCTTGCCCGGCAGGGCTTCCAGAAACGCCGCGTTGATGCGGTGGGCCGCGGCATTGGTCGGCGTCAGGATCACAAAAGGCTCGCCCTCCGCCAGCGTGCGGATCGGCGCTACGCGCTCGTTGAGGACTTGCAGGTCTTCAATATTGGCCTCGCCGTCGCGCACCCGGTTGAGCACGGTCAGCAGCGCACCCTCCCGCTGCCGGAACACGTGTGTCAGCTCCAGCAGTGCGACGCCCTCTCCCTCGCGCAGGGCCGGAACGCTGAAGAAAAAAGGGCCGCCGTAGCTCGACTCCAGGTGCTCGGCAACTTCGGACTCCTGCACCACGGGCGGAAGTTGATGCAGGTCGCCGAACAGCACAAGGCGCACGCCGCCGAAAGCCTCACGCGGCCGCCCGCGGTTGATGCGCAGCGATTGGTCGATGGCCCACATGAGGTCCGAACGCACCATCGACACCTCGTCGATCACCAGCAGCTTCAACTTGCGCATCACCCGGCCGTTGCGGCTGCGCCGGATGTCGTCGGGCCGGATCAGGCGCGGCGGAAAGCCAAAGAACGAGTGGATCGTCTGCCCGCCCACGTTGACGGCGGCAAGACCTGTGGGCGCCAGGATGACCGCCTCGTCGCTCAGAAGATCGCGCAGGGCCCGCAGCAGCGTGGATTTTCCGGTTCCGGCCCGGCCTGTGACGAACAGATGCCCGCTCTCATCGCGCAGATAGCGGAGCGCCGCCTCGTATTCGGCGGTCGGCTGAACCCCGGCCGGCCAGTCTGCGGCCGTAACGATGCCGGCCGGTTGCGGTTCGGCTCGCACGTCCTCGCTGTCGTCGTTCGCGCTGCTCACGCCATCTCCTGGTCCGGCATAGCCCCGACGTAGCTGTGTCGCAGCGCCCTGTCAAAGCCGGTGCCTGCATTCGGGATATGCCATGATGTCGGGCTTGCTTGCGTGTCCCGTCCGGACCGTTTAGCAATTCCCTCTCCTCCATCCCTTAGCCACCCGACGACGGAACAGACGCACATGGCTACCCACAATCTCCTGCTTTTGCCCGGCGACGGAATCGGCCCCGAGGTCATGGCCGAAGTCGAGCGGCTGATCGCCTTCCTCAGCAAGAAGAGCCGTGCCGAGTTCAGGATCGAGACGGATCTGTGCGGTGGCGCCGCCATCGACAAGCACGGCGTGCCGCTCGCCGATGAAACGCTGGCGAAAGCCCGCAAGGCGGACGCCATCGTGTTCGGGTCGGTCGGCGGCCCCAAGTGGGACAAAGTCAAGTACGAGAACCGCCCCGAGGCCGGCCTGCTGAAGCTGCGCAAGGAACTGGACCTGTTCGCCAACCTGCGCCCGGCCATCTGCTATCCGGCGCTGGCGGAAGCGTCATCGCTGCGGCGCGAGCACATCGAAGGCCTCGACATTCTGATCCTGCGCGAGCTGACGGGCGGCACGTATTTCGGCGAGCCCAAGGAGATCGTGACGCTCGAGGACGGCCAGAAGCGCGCCGTAGATACCACCGTCTACACGACCAGAGAAATCGAGCGCATCGTGCGTGTCGCCTTCGATCTGGCCCGTAAGCGCAGCAAGAAAGTTCACTCGGCCGAAAAGCGCAACGTCATGAAAACCGGCGTTCTGTGGAACGAGGTCACCACCGCTGTGCACAAGAAGGAAGGCCAGGACATCGAGCTGCATCATATTCTCGCCGATGCCTGCGCGATGCAGCTCGTGCGCAATCCCAAGCAATTCGACGTCATCGTTTGCGACAACCTGTTCGGCGACATGCTCTCGGATCAGGCCGCCATGCTGACAGGCTCCATAGGCATGCTTCCGTCCGCGGCGCTTGGCGCACCCGACCCCGCTACAGGCAAAAGTAAGGCGCTCTACGAGCCTGTGCACGGCTCGGCGCCCGATATTGCCGGCCAGGGCATCGCCAACCCGATCGCGGAGATCGCGTCCTTCGGCATGGCGCTGCGGTATTCCTGTGACATGGTCAAGGAAGCCGATCTGATCGACAAGGCAATTGCCAACACGCTGGCGCGGGGCTTGCGCACGGGCGACATCATGCAGCCCAACATGCGCAAGGTCAGCACGTCCGAGATGGGCCGTGCCATCGTCGAAGACATGGAAAAGCTGGTCGCCTGACACGGGGACAGCGTCACGCCCGGCAACTATGGAGGGTTCCTTGCCGTTCGATCCCAAGGCCGCCGCGCAGTTCATCGCTGAGGCCCACCGTTCTCGCGCGATCTATCAAAACCTGCCGGATGCCATCGCGCCCGGCACCGTTGACGAGGCCTACGCTGCCCAGGAGGCGCTGCGCGAGCTTTGGACGCCGCTCTACGGTCCGCTGGCCGGCCTGAAGATCGCCACCACGACCAAGGTCATGCAGCAGCTCATGGGCATCGATCACCCTTGCGGCGGCATGATCTATGAGAAGCGCGTGCACGCGTCTCCCGCCAGCATCAAGCGCAGCAACTACCTCAACGTGGTGATCGAATGCGAGCTGGCCGTGCGCATGGCCAAGACCTTGCCGAAACAGGCGTCGCCTTACACGCGCGAGGATGTGCGCGCGGCGATCGGCAGCGTCATGCCCGCATTCGAGCTGATCGAGGACCGCAAGGCCGTCTACAAGGAATGCAAGGCATACACATTGATCGCCGATAACGCCTGGAACGGCGGCATCGTGCTCGGCGCCCCGGTGACGGTGCCTGCGGGCAAGGAGCTGAATGGGCTCAAAGGCAAGCTCGATACCGGCAAGGAGCAACGCGAGGGTTTGACGGACGATCCCATGGGTGCGCTGGCTTGGCTCGCCAATCTCGCGGCTGGGCGCAACCGCCCGCTCGAGGCTGGCATGGTCGTGATTACCGGCAGTCTCATTCCAACCCTGCCGATCGAACCCGGCCAGCGTTTCGTCTTCGAGATCGAGGGGCTGGGCAAGGTCGAAATGACGGCCGCCGCGTGACAGGAGCTGAATAGAGAATGACGACGAGCACGACGGTGGACTGGTCCGCGGATGTCTTTCGCGAGATCAAGGCGCGTGACATCAAGACGGTCTGCACGGTGCCGGACGGGGGCCTGACGCGGCTTCTCAACATGGTCGAGGCCGATACCGGCATGCGTCTCGTGACGCTGTCGACCGAGGAGGAAGGCATCGGCGTCGCGACCGGCCAGTGGCTCGGCGGCACGCGCGCAATGATCGCCATGCAGTCGTCCGGCGTCGGCAACTGCATCAATGCTCTGGGCCTGCCGACGACGTTTCGTGCGCCCTGCCTGATGCTCATCACCATGCGCGGCCAGTGGGGCGAGTTCAATCCGTGGCAGGTGCCGATGGGCCAGGGCACGCGGCCGTCGCTGGAAGCGGTCGGCGTCAAATGTTTCCCGGTCGACAAGGCGGAGGAGGTCGGCGAGACGTTCGCGGCCGCCGCCGACATCGCCTTCAACAGCCGCGTGAGCGCGGCCGTCCTCATCAGCCAGCGCATCGTCGGCGCCAAGGGGTTCGGGCAGAAATGAGCACCGCCTCCAACAAGATCGCCCGC
>CADEFX010000079.1 GCA_902826715.1 uncultured Hyphomicrobiales bacterium
CAAAACAAACCAGCAAAACCCACCCGCCAAAACGCAGTTCCTAGACACAAGGACGACGATCCTTCGCCGATCGCCCGCTCGACAAGCACAAGGACAGAACGGCGGCGCGCGATCGCGGGCCATGGCACGACAAAATTCACGCGGGGTGGAGCAGCCCGGTAGCTCGTCAGGCTCATAACCTGAAGGTCATAGGTTCAAATCCTATCCCCGCAACCATCTCAACTTGCGACAGAAGGCCGCCCCTCCCAGGGCGGCCTTCTGCGTTGGTGGCGATACTCAGGATGCCGGCGAGATCGCCCTGAAGCTCGATTTGGAGCTCCTTGTTCCCCGGCGGTGTCAACAGGAAGGCTTAGAACCGATAGTTGATCGATGAGGAATAGGGGATGTTCCGCTGCGGATTCTTGGTGTCGGCCAGCCAGTATTTGAACGGGCTTCCTGTGGCTTGGCATCCCAGAAAATTGGGGTTGTTCGTCGAATTCGTCCTCATGAATGTCAGGTTGGTCGCCGTCGCGGCGGCCGATACCGACAGCACGCAGTTGACCAGCGTGATGGGTTGATAATTCGCGATATCGAAGACGACAACGTGGTTTTTCGAGGACCACGCGTCCTGCCATTGCGCGACAAGGTCCGTTATAAGGATGAACGTGCTGTTGCTGGTCCCGCCCTTGCGGAACCGAAATCCGCCCAGCATCGGCGAATTGATCTCAATATTGTTCCACGTCGCGTGCACCCGGTCCTGAATGTCGAACGCGTAGCCGCCAACGTCGTGGATGATGATCGTGTCGAACTCGGCGTTCAAGAGCGTGGTCGGATCGCCAGGGTTCTTCGACTGTCGCTTGAACGTGAATGCGTTGCCGCCGAAATCTTCGATGCTTAGCCGTTCGAAGACGGCAATGTTCGTCGCTCCATACAGCAGCAGCGCGTCACCTGTGCCGACCTGCCCGTTACCATATGGCCCCTTGAAACCGATGTCGGCCACGCGAATGCCGCTCGCAAAGTCATTGGGGGCGCTGTCGATCAGCGGGCTGCCATTCGTGATGACGCTCCTCAGCACGGTTTTCGTGTAACCCGCACCGAGCAGCTGCGCATTTTTCGGGAGGCGCAGCGTGGCGGACACGACGTATTCGCATTCCGGGAGCAGAAGCAGCCCACCGCGTGCAAAGGCTGACTTCAATGTGGCGGTATCGGTCGCTGCATTACCCGTGCAGGCAGGCACGGCGTAGCCGATGGCGGTTACGGCCGCCGCCGGCGTCATCGTCGTCAACATCCCGGCGAAAAAGAGGCTCCACAGAACTACGATCCTATGCATATCCCATCCCCTCGAGGTCGCGAACTTCTTCTGCATCTTCGGCTCTTGGCGGTCATCCGACCCGGCAGGTCGCCGCAATGTGCCATCGCCGGGATCCGTCGGCCGTGAACAACCCGGCATCAGTACGAACTGTTGATTCGCCACGCGAACGCCACATTCTTGCTGGGACTGGTAATCCAGTTTTTGAAGACGGTCGTGCCGTTGCCGCCCGTGCATCCTGTAAAGTTGACTTTTACCGTTCCCAGGGAGCGGATAAAGCTCAGATCCCCAAAGCCTCCGAACGTCATTGCCGAACAATTCATGAAATTGACGACCTGACCGTTCGGATTGTCGAACAACACGATGTGGTTTTTCGAGGCGTAGGTCTTATGCCATTCCGCTATAAACCCCGAAATTTGAATCGGGGGATTGGTAGTGGAGCCGGAGCGGAATCGGAACGCACCGGTCGTGGCGGAGTTGACGTCGATCATGTTCCAGGTCGCATCGACCGATCCGTCGACATCGAAAGCGTAGCCGCCGACGCTGATGACAAAAACGGAACTGAACCTGGCGCGCAGAAGGCTGGTCGCTTGCCCGGTCGGCTTCCTGATCGTGAAGCCGTTGCCGCGAAAGTTTCTGACGCGAATGCGCTCGAATGTCGTGTCGGTGACGCCGTGCAGCAGGAATGCATCGCCCTGGCCGGTCAGGCCATTGCCGAAGCGGCTGTCGAAGCTGATGCCTGAGACATGCACGTCGCTAAGAGATGCGGCGGGGTCGCTGTCGATCAGCGGGGCACCGTTTCCCAGTAGGGTGTGGATCGTCGTGTGCGCGTAGCCCGCGCCGATCAACTGCGTGCCGCTCAAGAGGCGGAATGTGCCGCTGACCACATACTTGCAGGCCGGCAGCAGGATGAGTCCGCCGCGTGCAAACGCGCTCTGCAGTATCGGCGTATCTTTCCTCGGGTCGCCGGTGCAGGTCGGCACCACATAGCCGGCAGTCTGAGCCGGCGCTGCGGTCACCCCGGCAAGAACGAAGAGCAACCCCCAAAACAGGGCGCGGAGAACGATCATTCTGCTGACTCCCCCCAAAAAAGGCACCGCGGCTGCGTGCCCGCCGCCAACACTCCGACGCGCGAGTCGCGGTGACTACTCGGTGCTTCCCCTAGCATGCGACCTCGCTTCGGCGATACGCTCGGTGACGAGATCAATCGATGCGTAACAATCGTGAACGGTCGCTTAACAGCCAAAGCGCTACACTTGTCGGACCCGTGTCTTTATTGTGACAAGCGGAACTAGTTCGGACGGTTGCTCCATCGAACTTCTAGTCGCGATTGCCCAGAAATTTATGGAGAAATCGAATTGTCGCGATGGTCGTCATGGAGCTGAATCTCGATCATCGCCTCCTTCTCCTCCTCGGCTCGCCCTTCGTGGGCAGCTTTCTCGGCGTTCTGATCGAACGTCTTCCCGCTGGTCGGCCGGTTGTGCTGGGGCGGTCCGCCTGTTCGCAATGCGGGCACGCCTTGAGCGCCAGAGATCTGGTGCCGTTGGCGAGCTGGCTCGTCAACCGAGGACGGTGTCGCTATTGCAGCGGCAAGATCCCGTGGACCTGTCCCGCTATCGAGATCGCAGCCTTGCTGATTGCCGTCTGGTCGCTCGCCGTCCTTCCGGGGTGGCTCGCTTGGGCCGGCTGCGGATTGGGCTGGATTCTTCTGGTGCTGGGAAGCATCGACCAGAAGTGGTATCTGCTGCCGAACGTCCTGACCGGGCCGCTTGCGGCGGGCGGCCTCCTTGTCGCGTGGTTGGTGCAGCCCTCGATGTTGATCCACCATGTCGCCGGCGCGGCGATCGGCTTTTTCGCGCTGACCGCGTTGCAATGGAGCTACCGTCGGCTCCGCGGTCGTGAGGGATTGGGAGCCGGGGATGCCCGACTTCTCGGCGCCATCGGCGCCTGGGTGGGCTGGCAAGGCCTGCCAACCATCCTGATCTACGCTGGAATCAGCGGCCTCTTATGGAGTGTCATCGAGGCCCGCGGGAGCGAACGGGTGACGCTTCACACCCGGTTGGCGTTCGGACCCCATCTTTGCATTGCCGCATGGCTTGCCTGGCTTTACGGCCCCCTGCAGATCGTGTGAGCGACTCGAGCCCGCATGTCCCAGACAGGATCGTTGATTGCTGCGGCGCGGTCACGATCCTGAGTGAGGTAATAGCTGCGATTGCGAAGACAGACTCGTCGATCGGCCGAGCGGCGTCATGGCGAGGAGCGCCTTGCGTGATGAAGCAATCCGGGTTTGGTCAAAATCGACGCTGGAAGGCGCGCCGGAATTGCCGCCGCCAACGTTCCTCCAACGAGCAGTGCGGGAAATGCCGATTGAGCGTTTCTAGGGGACCGGCGAACCTGATACAACGGCTCTCCCGAGTTCCAGGCGCGCGACGATCATGGACCGGAAAGCGATGAACGCTCTCACCAACGATCGTGCCGTGCTGGAAAAGGCGCTCGGCGATGCGCTCGTCAGGGGCGGAAAGCTTGACGCGCAGTCGCTCGATCGTGCCCTTCGAATCCGTACGGACAATCACGAAGGGCTGCTTCAGTTGCTGCCGAAGCTCGCTCTGGTCTCGGAACGCGATTTGGCCGAGGCGGTTGCGCAGCAGCTTGGCTTGCCGCTCGTGACGAAGCGCGACTACCCGACATTGCCGGTTCTCGAGGATCAGATAAGCGCGCGTTTCCTGCGCGAGTCGCATCTCCTTCCCCTGTCGATCGATCACGACGGCATCGTCGTGGCGATGGCCGACCCGTTCGATCGCTATGCGATGGATGCGTTGGGGCTCGTGGCCGGACGCCCGGTGTTCCCGAGGGTTGCGGTTCCCGCAGAGCTCGAGGCCGCTATCGAGCGTCTCTATGGAAGAAACCGGCCGACATCCGGACAATCGGTCGAGGCGGTGACAGGCTCCGTCGACGACTCGATCGATCTCGATGTCGAACGACTGAAGGATCTTGCCAGCGAGGCGCCAGTCATCCGGTTGGTGAACCAGCTCATCGGCATGGCGCTCGATTCCCGCGCCTCGGACATCCATATCGAGCCGTTCGAGGATCGCCTGAAGATGCGCTATCGGATCGATGGCATTTTGCGGGAAATGGATCCGCCGCCGAACCATCTGCGAGCGGCCATCGTATCGCGAATCAAGATCATGGCCCGGCTCAACATCGCGGAGCGGCGCTTGCCACAGGACGGCCGGATAAAGCTCGCCATTCGCGGCACGCCAGTCGATCTGCGCGTGGCGACGGTTCCGACGTTGCACGGCGAAAGCGTCGTGCTGCGCTTGCTCAATCGCGAAAGCGTCCGCCTCGATTTCGCGGCGCTCGGAATCCACGGCCGAAGCTTGGAGACCTATCTTCGCATCCTCGAGCATCCGCACGGTATTCTGCTGGTAACCGGGCCGACCGGCAGCGGCAAGACGACGACACTCTATGCGTCGCTGGTGCGTCTCAACACGCCCGAGCGCAAAATCCTGACCGTGGAAGATCCGATCGAGTATCAGCTCGATGGCATCAATCAGATCCAGGTGAAGCCCAGCATCGGCCTCGATTTCGCCAGCATGCTGCGATCGCTGCTCCGGCACGACCCGGACATCATCATGGTGGGCGAGATCCGCGATTCGAAAACCGCCGAGATTGCCGTGCAGGCGGCCCTCACCGGCCATCTCGTACTGTCGACATTGCATACGAACAACGCGGCAGCGAGCATCACTCGTCTATTGGACATGGGCATACAGGACTATCTGCTGACGTCGACGATCAACGGTGTCGCGGCGCAGCGCCTTGTGCGGACGCTTTGTCCGCATTGCCGCGAGCCTTACCAGGCGATGACCGAACTGGTGGAGCTTCTGGGCTTGCGACGCTATAGCGCTGCCGAAAGCATCCTTCTCTACCGGGCGCGTGGTTGCGAAGAATGCGGTGGAACGGGATTTTTCGGCCGGACAAGTATCTTCGAAACGCTGGTGATGGACGATACGATCCGCCAACTGATCCTTCGCCACGCCGAGTCGAACGAATTGCATCGAGCCGCGGTCGGGCAAGGCATGCTGAGCATGTACGATGACGGCATGATCAAGGCTCTCGCCGGCGAAACGACGATCGAGGAAGTGCTCAAGGTCACGCGTGACGTCCAATTGGCGGGTGCGGAAATTCCCGATGCCGCGATTCAACTATAAGGCCGTAACCGCCGCCGGCGAGCTGCTCGAGGGCGAAATCGATGCGCCGGCGCGCGCTGCCGTCATCGAGCGATTGCGTAGTCAGGGGCACATCCCCATTCGAGCCGATCAAATCGGCGTGCGCGCCGGCGCGAGTATTGCGCCGCGCAACCGGCTTTTGCGGCCACGGCGTCTCTCGCCTGGCACGGTCGTCCTGCTGACGCGAGAGCTTGCGACGCTGCTGCGCGCCGGTTTGCCGCTCGATCGTTCCCTTGCCATTCTGCGGGATATCGTCGAGGACGGCCGGAAGCGCGAATTTGTGCAGCGATTGCTGGAGGCGGTGCGTGGCGGCGTCGCGCTCGCCGACGCGCTGGAGACGAGCAAGAACTCGCTGCCCCCTTACTACATCGGGCTCGTGCGCGCAGGCGAGGCGGGCGGCACGCTGGAGCCCGTGCTGGCGCGCCTTGCCGACGTGTTGGAGCGCGCGCTCTCGTTGCGCGAGTCGGTGCGTTCCGCCATGTACTATCCGATGTTCGTGCTTGCCATGTCGGTGATGACGCTTCTCTTGCTTCTAACCGTAGTCGTGCCGGAGTTCCGGCCGGTTTTCGAGAACGCAAGCGCGTCGATGCCGACCTCGATGGCCGTCATCATCGCGATCGGGGACGGTCTGAAAGACTATTGGTGGGCCATCCTGCTTTTGGTGTCCGTGGCTGTTCTTGCCGCGCGTCACTACGTCGGCCAGCCGCGCGGCAGATTGCAGTGCGATCGCTGGCTTCTGCATGTGCCGATCATTGGCGACATCATCCTCAAGGTCGAAGTCGCGCGTTTTGCGCGGACGCTTGGCACGCTGTTGACGAATGGCGTCACTGTCCTCAACGCCGTTTCGATCACGGCCGGCACTGTCGCCAATCAAGTCATCTCACAAGCGATAGGCGGGCTCGCCATTCGATTGAAGCGCGGCGAGGGGCTGGCGGTCCCTTTGATGGAGACCGGCGTGTTCCCACGCCTTGCCGTTCAGCTTGTGCGGGTCGGCGAGGAGAGCGGCCAACTGGAGGCGATGCTACTGAACATCGCCGACATCTACGAAGAGGAGGTCAAGCGCGGCCTTCAACGAACCTTGTCGTTGCTGGTGCCGGTCGTCACGATTTGCCTTGGTCTTCTTGTTGCAGGTATAATTAGTTCGATGCTGATCGCAATCCTAGGCACCTATGACCTACCGTTCTAAGGACGTCGGGGCAGGGTATGCGTTCGTAATGAGGCCGAGCTTCAAGTCAACGAGTGATCGCCGCCGCCGCGCGCCACGCGGCTTTACGCTCGTCGAGCTGCTCGTCGTGCTGGCAATCCTCGGGCTCCTGGCGGCGCTGGCTGTTCCGCGCGTGATGCAATATCTGAGCGCGGCCAAGACCGACGCGACGCGCATCCAGATCGAGAGCCTGACAGGCGTCCTGGATCTCTATCGCCTTGAAGGGGGCCGCTATCCGGACGATGACGAGGGCCTTCAGGCCTTGGTCGAACGGCCACCACAAGCCGATAGCTGGAGCGGGCCGTATCTCAAAAATCGCGACTCCCTGATCGATCCGTGGGGCCGGCCCTATCTTTATCGGTTTCCGGGGCAGCATGGCGACTATGACCTGTACAGCCTGGGCGCGGACGGCCAAGAGGGTGGCGATGGAGAAAACCAGGACATCACCAACTGGTGACCGGCCGTTCGGCTTCACGCTCATCGAGCTGCTTGCCGTGCTTGCCATTCTTGGCCTTACCATTGCGCTGGCGACGCCCGTCTTGTATCGCGTCTTGCCGGGTTTGGAGGTCAGGTCGGGGGCACGCAGCGTCGCGGCCGCGCTCCGAGAAGCGCGCGGGTTCGCGATCACCGCCAATGTCGAGTCGGTACTGACGATCGATCTCGATGCCCGGTCTTTTCGGTTGAACGACGGGCCGTGGGTAGCGCTCAGTCCACGGGTCGGGATCTCGCTGGTTACGGCGACGCGGGAGGCAATCGATTCGGGAACCGGCGGCGTTCGCTTCTATCCCGACGGCACGTCGACCGGCGGACGCGTCACGTTATCATTGGACAAGTGGCGACATCATGTGCTCGTCGACTGGATCACCGGGCGCGTCGCTATCGGCGAATAGCGGTGGCGCAAGACGAAGCATGCCGGGCGGCTTTACGCTGCTCGAGGTGCTCGTTGCATTCGTGATCTTGACCATCGCATTGACTGCGCTGCTGCGCGTCTTTTCCGGCGGGCTCAACGCCATTGAAATCGCGCAGCGCCATGCTACCGCGACGATGCTGGCGCGTTCCGTCATCGAGAGAACAGGAATCGAAACGCCGCTGGCCGAAGGCGAGCAATCCGGCTTGTTCGGAGACGGCTTCGCGTGGACCGCGCGGGTTGCGAGATCCACGCTCGTCGATCCCATCGGCGATGCAGGCGTGCTGCAGGTTCCATACGAGATCGTGGTCACGGTCGCGTGGGAGGGAAGCCCAGTGCTCACCCTGCGGACGCTGCGACTTGCCTCCGAGGTCGATACACGCGGCGAGGGATTCGAAGGGCGCGAAGACGAGGACGGCCGCGGAGGCGAATCAAGCCCATGATCCGATTGGCGGCCGAGGCCCGTCCATCCGAACCGCGGCAAACGGCGGCGGGATTCACGCTGGTGGAACTCCTCGTCGGCCTCACGCTTTTCGCTCTCTTGTCTGCGCTCATGTTCGGCGGCTTTCGCATTGGCGTTCGCGCTTGGGAAGCCGGCGGTGAGCGCATCAACGACGTGAGCCGTGTCGAGCTGGCGCAGAATCTGCTTCGGCGACAGTTGAGTGAGGCAAGCCTTCCGCAGGCCGCTGCCGACCAGGATGAATTCGCCGCCTCGGCGTTCAGGGGTGCCGGCGATGCCTTGAGCTTCCTTGCTCCTCTGCCGGCGCATAGCCTGGTTGGCGGTCTCTACGTCTTTTCTCTTGCGGAGGCGCCAAACGCCGGACGCGCCTATCTGCGGCTAGGCTGGAAGATTTTCCGGCCGGAAAACCTTGTGCCGGGAGGACTCGGTGACGAAGAGGAGGCTTTGCTTCTCGATGATATCGCCAGTCTCGATCTGGCCTATTACGGGCGCATTGGGCCGGACCGTCCACCGACCTGGACGGAGAGTTGGAGCGGCGCCCTCGGCCTGCCGCAGTTGATCCGCCTGCGCGTCAGATTCCCCGCCGGCGATCCGCGCCAGTGGCCCGATCTCGTTGTCGCTCCGCGTCTCTATGCACCGCCTGCGGAATAATCGTGACCGGCCAGGGGCGACTCGAGGCTCCGTGCATTTTTTTGAAGCTTAGGCAGATACTCCAAGTATAATCGAATCGGTTTCTTGAATGCATTGGAGGATATGCGCCAAGGTTCGGCGGCGGGCTGGTGCCAATTCGGAGCGCCGCCCTTCGCGTGTCTGGCTTATGCATACTCATCCCCACCTCATTCTAGCGAGTGATCGGCCCGCGCGGCATGGTTTTCCTCTTCAATGTGGTCCCTCGCTTCTTCGCCTGGTGGCGCGCGTCGCTGATTGAGTGTCTGCCCGGAAGGCTGCGCGGCCTGTTTCGCCGCCGTCGGCCGCTCCTCGTCGTCGCCTGGGTCGATGAGAGCTTGCGGCTTCGCATGAGGAAGGGCGATCGGTGGCGCGAGCTGGGTCCCATTCCCTTCCAGCCTGCAAATCCGTTCGGGATGCGCCAAGCCGTTGCGGCAGCCACCCATGATATGCGCCTGCGGGGCGCGGAAATCGTCGTCGAGCTGCCGGCTCATCAGGTGCTTCGCCGAACCGTGGAACTCCCGATGGCGGCCGTCGAGAACCTGCGCGAAGTGCTGTCGTTCGAAATGGATCGGCACACGCCGCTTAAGGCGGAGGATGCAGCTTTCGATTATCGGGTCATCACGACGGATCCGGCAGCCAAGCGCGTCGCTGTGGATGTCGCCGTCGTGCAACGGACGCTTGTCGAGCGGGCCTGCGCTCTGGCTGAGTCGCTCGGGCTTACGCCGCAGCGCATCGGCATCGGTGCCGACGACGAAGACGCGCGCCAACCGCTGAACTTGCTGCCGCCGGCCGAACGCTCGGCGGGCGTCGCCGTCGCTCGGAGCCTTTCGATCTTCCTCGCCCTCGCCGTCTGCGCGCTCGGTATCGGCGCCGTCTATTTGCCCCTTTACTTCAAGGGGCGCGTATTGGCAGCTTACGAGGCGCGCCTCGAGGGAAGCCGCGCCGCTGCTGTCGAAGCCGATTTCCTTAGCCAGCAAGTTGCCGCCGCGTTGGAGCGCACGCAGTTCCTCGTCGAGCGGCGGCTTTCGACTCCAACGACGGCTGCCCTGCTCAACGAATTGACGATATTGCTGCCGGACGATACATGGCTCATTGAGTTGCATTGGCGTGGCAATCAACTTTCCTTCTCCGGCTTCTCGCCGAGGGCGGCATCGCTGATCGCAAGCATTGAAGAATCCAGCATGATTTCGGAAGTACGCTTCGCTTCGCCCGTTACGACCGACCCGCAGATTGGACGCGAACGCTTCAACCTGTCTGCGGTCGTAGCAGGCAGACCCGACGATTAGATACATGCTGATGACGCCGTGGATCTCTCGTTCGCTGGCACTATTGTTGCTTGGCGTCGTGCTGGCGGCTGCTTACGCGCTCTTGGTTAGGCCAATTGTCGTGGCCTATGCCGAGACCGATCGAGCCATCGCCGCCGCACGCGATCGTCTCGAACAGTTCGAGGGGCTGGGCGCCCGACGATCCGCGCTCGCGGATCAAATGGCGGAACTCGAGCGGCGTCAGTCCGCCCAGGGCTACTATTTGACCGGCGCGACCGATGCGCTCGCCGCCGCTGGATTGCAGGATCGGTTGAAGCAGGTGGTCGAGGCGAACGGTGCGACGATACGCAGCATTCAACCGCTGCCAGGCGCTGACGAGCAGAGCTTTCGGCGCGTTACAGTTCGCGTCCAGATGACCGCCTCGACCGAATCCCTGTTTCGCTCCGTCTATGCGCTTGAGGAAGGCGCGCCGCTGGTATTCATCGACAGCATCGATATCCAAAGTCGACTGGCGCACGGGCCGACCACCGGCGGCAATGAACCGGACCTCTTGCGAGAACCCGTGTTGGCAGTTGGATTCGACATATACGGCTACTTGCCGCTCGAGACCGAATGAGCCCCCGACCTCGCTGGCAGATGTGGCTTCCGTTGGTGCTGACCGCGGCGTGCTCCGTGCTGGTCGCAATCATCTATGATGAGATCCGGCGCCGGCCCGGCGCGTCGATCGCCGATTTCGCCCCCGCCGATCATTCAGCAGCGGCGCCCGTGTTGCCAGCGGATCTGGCATTTGCCATGCCGGGAGAAGAAGCATTTGTCGAAGCGCTGGAGCGCCCGGTATTCTCACCGACGCGTCGAGCCGTCAGAGCACCCGACTCCGGGATGCCGGCGCTGACGTCGGCAGATTTTTCCCTTGTTGGTGTTGTCATTTCTCCCGACGAGCGAGTGGCGCTTGTCAAGCCGCGTAACGGCGGCGAACTGGCGCGCTTGCACGAAGGAGACACGCTCGCCGGCTGGTTGGCTGTGTCAATCGCGCCCGACCGCGTGGTATTCCGCAACGGAGCGACGGAGGAAGAGATCCTTCTCGATTACAACGTGGCGGCGCCGGAGTTGCCAGCCCCAGGACCGGAGGCTGAAACGGGGAGCGAGCAAGCCTTGTCGGAAGAGAACAGGGAGCTATCCACGAACGGAGAATCTCAACCAGAGGTTCAATCCGGGAACGAAGCGCCGGAAACCTATGGGGCTTCCGATCCGTAACCCTTATGATCGCGCGGGATTCCGGGCGGCGCCTACTTTTTGCGTCGAAGAATGCCCTTTCGTGACATCTCCAGTCGAAGCTGTGCAACGTGCCGTCGAATCGGCACTCGTGTGATCGGGGGACACATGGGAGCAGAACTGAGACGGTTCCGGGGGACGAGGCGCGCCCGATTGCTGATCGGTCTGCTGCTTTCTTCTTTGGCCCTCGCCGGATGCGAGACGCGCCAACCCGATTTGACCGCTGGCGACGCACTGCCTGCCGCCTCGCCGGCGACGGTAGATACCCCTGCGGTCGTTCAGGCTCAGCCGATCGCTGATCCTCAGTCCGAAGTTCTCCCGAGTTCGCCGCTGACGGCTCCGGAGATCTACTACGGGCGCGATGGGTCGCCCGAGACGGGGAGCCCGGGGCCGCCGGTAACGATCGCCGAAGGCGGCGACGTCACGCTCAATTTCGTCGATGCCGAGATTCGCGATTTCGTCGATGTCGTGCTCGGGCAAACCCTGGGGGTGACCTACGTTATCGATCCGCGGGTGGTCGGAACCGTCACGATGCGCACGGCGCGTCCAGTGCCGCGAGAGGCGGCCATCGGAGTTCTCGAGGATGTGCTTGCAATCAATGGCGCTGCTCTCATCCAAATAAGCGATACTTACAAAATCGTCCCGCTCGATGAGGCCGTCTCGGCGCCTGCCGTGGTCCATGACGGTGGAGCGCTAAGGCTCGATCGCGGTTTCAGTCTTCATGTCATTCCCCTGCGATTTGCATCCGCCGAGACCTTGCGTGCAGCCGTCGAGCCTTTCGTCCCGCCTGGTCGTACGCTGCGTGTCGATCCCGCGCGCAATTTGTTCATCTTCGCGGGCACCGGAACGGAAGCCGACGACTTCGTCGATCTGATCTCCATTTTCGATGTCGACTGGATGGCCGATCGGTCATTTGGCCTGTTCCCGCTTAAATATGCCAGCGCCCAGAGTGTCGCCAACGAGCTCGAGCATGTGTTTTACCGGGCCGGCGAGGCCGAAACGGGCATCATCGACTTCGTCCCTATCGAACGGCTCAATGCGATCCTGGTGATCACGCCGCAGGAATCATACCTGGACGATGCGCGCGCATGGATCGACCGGCTCGATAGAGGAATCGAAGCCGACCAGCGACAACTCTACGTCTATTTCCTTCAGAACGGACGCGCGGCGGAACTGGCTGTGGTTCTGGCTTCCGCACTGGCCGTTACCACGGTCGATACCCGGCTATCGATGTCCGAGGGGCGCGTCGCTCCAGGACTGACGCCGACCGAAATGAGTCAACTTGCCGAAACGGGGCAGCCGGCCGACCTGGGTGAAGCCATGACCCAGGACGGTGCGTCGCTCTACGGATCGAATGCGCCCTTCGGACAGAGCGCCGGCGCGGCCATCCCGAACCTTGGCGCCGGAACCGACGGACTATCGTTGGACGGCTCAGGCAAAGAGGAGACGGCTCGGATCGTCGCCGATGCGCGCAACAATGCCTTGCTCATCTATGCGACTGCCTCGGAATACCAGATTATCGGAGCCGCGCTGCGGAAGCTGGACATTGTTCCCCTGCAGGTGTTGATCGAGGCGACGATCGCCGAGGTAACGCTGAACGACGCCCTGAAATACGGGCTCGAATGGTTTTTCAACATCGGTGACAGCAACCTTATCCTTCGCACGGCCGAACCCCCCGTAAGCACGCCGACGCCGACACCCAATCTCATACTTTCGCAGTTTCCCGGATTTTCGTACTTGCTCGCCACTAGCGACGTAAAAGTCGTTCTCAACGCGCTCTCCCAGATCACCGACGTCAAGGTGATCTCCTCGCCGCAACTGATGGTGCTCGATAACGAACCCGCCCGTCTTCAGGTAGGCGATCAGGTTCCGATCGCGGTCCGCTCGTCCGTTTCGGTTACCGATCCGGAGGCTCCGGTCGTTAACGAAATCGAATATCGCGACACTGGCGTGATTCTCGACATCATCCCCCGCGTCAACGCCAGTGGTCTGGTCGTTCTCGACATCATACAGGAAGTCAGCGACGTGGTGGTGAGGCCGGGCATCACGGTGAGCACCACGACGGTTACGCCGACGATCGCGCAGCGACGCATTGCCAGCACCGTTGCGATCAACAGCGGAGAGACGGTGGCGCTTGGTGGATTGATCCGCGACAACACGATGAATGCCGTGTCGGGTATCCCGTGGGTATCGGATATTCCTCTGCTCGGGAACCTGTTCAAGACGACCTCGGAAAGCGTCCAGCGGACCGAGCTGCTCATATTGTTGACGCCGCGCGTCGTGCGGGACCGGCAGGACGCCCGGACCGTGACTGACGAGTTGCGCAGCCGGCTGCGGGCTCTGACGCAGCTGCGGCAGAGGATTGACTAATGCCGCGAGAGGCGCGCGCATGATGGCGCGGCGAGCATTTCGGCGAGTCGGAATGTGACGCGGCGCCCGGGCGGATGGTGGAAAAGGGAGCAGGGGATCGCGCTCGTCGCGGTGCTGTGGACCATGCTGCTCCTCGGTATCATCGCCGCGAGCTTCCTTCGTGAAACCCGCGTCGAGACCAGCCTCGCGCGCAATTTGACCGAGCGCGCGAAGGCCGAGATGTTGGCCGAGGCCGGCGTCCAGCGGGCGATGCTGGGTCTCCTGGATCCCAATGAAGGGACCGTATGGCGGGCCGATGGAACAATGCATGAATTCCGCCTTGGCGACGGGGTCGTTCGGCTCCGCGTGCAAGACGAAGCCGGCAAGATAGACCTGAACCACGCCCCTCGAGAGCTCTTGATTGCGCTCTTCGTTCACCTTGGTCTGAGCGCGGATGAAGCGGCTGCGCTGGCCGGCGCCATAGCGGCCTTCCGCGGTTCTGTGGGTGAGGGGCAGCCGGATGCCACCGACGATATGCCAACTCGCCCTCAAGATGACGCGCGCGCAGGCTTCGAAAGGGTGGAGGAGCTGCCGCAGGTCGTCGGCATGAGTCGGGATTTCTACGAGCTCGTCGCGCCCAACGTCACTGTCTACTCCGGCAGCCCCGACGTCGATCCGGCCAGCGCGCAGCCCCTCGTGCTACAGGTCTTGCAGGAGGTGAGTCCCGAGCGATACGAAGACATGGCTCCAACACAGATCGAGACGGCGACCGCGCCATCACGACCCATGACCGTCACGGTATCGGCCGATGCTTTCACTGCCGATGGCGGCGCGTTCGGTCGCGACGTCGTGCTTCGGCGAACCGATGACATCACGCGCCCCTTTCAAATTCTGGCGTGGCGGCAACGCTGGCGGACAATGCCATAGCCCCATGGGGCCATGGCTGTTTGGATTACGCCAAGCAAGACCGCTTCGATTTGCGGCTTCCGCCCCTCGAGCCCAGCGGAGAGCTGGCGGGTTGCCTCCGATGCTCGAAAAGCGACAGGGCCTGGGACATATTTATCCGCCGGTATGGCACGAGATGAAGAACGCGGATGCGCGCCGGACCGTCTGACTTCTCGTCAAGTCTGCGTGTCGGACCCCGCTCGCGTGCGCTTTACTCTCAAACGGGCTCTTAGTCCTTTCCGCGGCTGTCTCCGCCTTGGCCATTGCCACCCAGTCCGCCACCCAGTCCGCCACCCAGTCCGCCACCCAATCCACCACCGAGGCCGCCGAGTGCGGCTCCGAGGCCATCACCGATCGCGCTCACGGCGCCACCGAGACCACTTGTTGCGCCGCTACCCAGGCCTCCGCTGCTCGCGGTACCGCCACTTGAACCGCCGCCAATCGATCCACCACTGGTGGAACCGCCGTTGCTCGCCCCTCCATTCTCGACGTCGCCACCTATCGAGCCCCCCAGCGCGCCTCCACTCACTCCTTCCGACGAACTGCCGCCCTTGGTGGACCCGGAATTGCCACTGCCCGAGATGCCGCTCTCGCGATCAGCGTCGCCGCCGGAAACTCCATCAGATGCGGTGCTGGCGGAGTTGTTGCTGCTCATGGGGCCTATCGATGCGACAGCGGCCATCGACCCGCCCGCGCTCTCGGTCGTCGGTGTCGAGCTTCCCGCCTCGATATCCGAAACCTCCGGATCGCCGGCTGTGGCCGCCGGACTCGGTGGTCCGGCGACGGGTCCGCTCGGCGTCATTTCTGATGGAGACTCCAAGCCTCTCTCCGCCTCGCCGTCTAGCTCCGCGTCACGACCGGGTACGATGTTGCTGTTAATGCCAGCTCCGAAGACACCGATGTCGACCTGCCTCGGATTCGTGCGTCGGACAAGGAACGGCGGCTCGCCAGTGGCGGGTTTGCCCGTATGCGCCTGCGGAGAGGGCGTCGTGCTCGCCGGTGCGTGCGGCGGCTCGAGTTTGCTCATCGCGATAGCATCCGCGGGCGGATCGGTATCTGGACTTCGCGGCGGCCCATTCTCAGTTGAGCTTATGGTCCGGGCCGGTTGCACAACGCCGAGACTACCGTCGCGATAAATCCGCGTGCCGTCTTCGGCTGTTGCGAAGGAGTCCTCTTCTGTGTGCGATGACGCCGGCGTGGACGCGGCATGGTGCGGAACAGGTTCGACAGAGGCGGGCTTGCCCGCTGCAGGCTTTCCCTCTCCTGTGAACGGGTACGTCGCCACGCCTTCCGCCATCGGCGCGAGAGTCTTTTCCGGCTGGATCGTTGGTGCCGGACGGTTCCGCGGCACAACAGCGAAACTCAGGTCTTCGAATGCGGAGTGGTTCGTTGGCCGCGGCGGCGAGATTGGAGAAGGTGCCGGAGCAGGTGAAACCGTGCGGGGCCGGGCAGTTGACTCTTCTACGCGTTCTAATCGGGCCGATTCGAATGGACTCGGTGCTGCCGAGATGCCGTTGGCGATAAAGATCTCTGATTCCGAAGCTGCCTCCGGCGATGCTACCAACGCCGTGTCCCGATCCGGCGCCTGCGACAGAACGGGCTCCGTTCCGCCCCATAGCTCGTCGATTATTCGAGCGGCGGTCACGTAACCCACTCCTCCCAGTAGCCCGGCGACCGTCACCACTCCCGCCATGGTCACCGGCCACCGACTGGGCGGTGGAAGCAGGGGTAGCTCTTGCCGTTCCGGCAAATCGAGCGGCGGGAGCCGTTCGCTCGATGGGGGATTGGTGATGACGACTGGTTTGACCGGCAAGGTCGACTGGTAGTGGGCCATCGCCTCCACGAAGGCGCGGCACCGGTTTCGGTCGCCGATATCGAAGGTCTCGTGAAAGCCGGTCGTCGCGTCCAGGAAAAGCTGCGCCGGACCGTCCACGACGTGATCTATCCGTGGCGCGATCGGCAACTTGCGGGCGACCGCCTTCGCGTCACGCCCCATTGAGTCCGAGGGCTGCACCGAGGTCGTGGGATCCGGAATGGATAGGTTGATATCGCGAATGTCGATCAGCACGACGGCGTCCCTCTTCCGCTGCAGGAGCAGGAAGCCAGGAAAAATCAGAAGATCCTCGTGGAAACTATTGCGCAGATGGAGTGGTGTGAACTCGCTGCGAACCGTCTCCGCCAGTGCCGAGAACTGTACCGGCCCCCCTGACGACTGGCCACGTCGCCGAAACTCGAGGCTCTCGGGTTGAACCAACGGCAAGTTGACAATGCCATTATAACGACGAAGCGCATCGAAACTTTCGAGAAGCGCCACCCAAGCGGATCTTGATTCCGAAGAGATGTCGAAATCGAGAGCGAGCGTGGCAGCATCGAGCTGCTTCAGTAGATCATTTCCCTCGCGGACGAGTTGCCCCAGAAACTGCGATAGCGCTTCGGCGTATCGGCGCTTGCGAAGACTGCGACCGTGGCGCTGATCACGCGCCACGCCTGCATCCAAGATTCTACGCTCGATAAAATCGATTTCTTTATTGAGCCGACGGCGCCGTTCGCGAATCTGGGTTATTCGCTGTGCAAGCGCCTCCAGCTCCTCGCTGCCGCCTCCTCTGCGTACGCTTCGGCGGCGCTCTCGAAGCGGATCTTGGGGACCTTGCGTTCCCGCGGACCACGTCACGACAGGCCTCTCGCTATGTCGATGCAGGCTACACCCCCGTAAACTACGGGAGAGTGGCTTCTTATAAATTCAGGCAGAAGAGTATGGTTCCGGCCTGAGAAACGTCTGAGAGAGGCCAAGAAGCGCCCCGATCACGCGCCTCGCCGCGCCATTTCGTGCGATACGGACAGGGCAAGGTTGTTGGCGATCCGGGCGTAACGGGCCGACGCACCTGAGAGGATCGCTGCAGCGTTATCGAACCCGTCGCCGACGTTCGCGTCCGAGGTTCAAACGAGTGCCGCTTCCATCGGGAAGGTCGACATAATCTCGCAACCTTCCTTGGTCACGAGAACCTGCTGCTCGAGCTTCACGCCATCCCGCTCGCCGACGGCGCCCATATAGCTTTCGACGCAGATCACCATGCCTTCGCGCAGGATGCCTTCGTAGGCGGCAGGACCGCGAAAGACGGGCCTCACCTGCGGATACTCGTCGCACATCCCGACGCCGTGAATGACGCAGCTATAGGCATTTTTCTGGAACTCCTCTGGCACCGGCCAGGCGCGTTCCTGGAAGTCCGACAGGCTGACGCCAGGGCGTACGAGCCGCAGGTTGTGCTCGATCTCCGCCAGCGCCAGTCGGTAAAGCTGCTTCTGCCTCGCTGATGGCGGCGTCGGGCCGCAATGGAAGGTGCGCGAAATATCGGCGAAATACCCCATCGGGCCCACCATATCTGTATCGAAGCCCACCAGATCGCCGGATTCGATAATGCGCGGGGTCGCCTCTTGCCCCCATGGATTGACGCGAGGGCCCGAAGCCAGCATGCGCCCTTCGTGCCAATCCCCATCGTTCGCGAGGTTGGTGTAATTGAGAAGCGCCCAGAGCTGAACCTCCGATACGCCGGCCCGAAGCGCTTCCTTCATCTTGGCCATGCCGAGCTCGGCAACCAGGACCGCCCAGCGTATGCAGGCGATTTCGTCCTCGGACTTAATAACGCGCGCCTCCTCGGAAACCAGCACGCCGTCGATGACTTCGATTCCCCTCTGGAGAAGGGCCTGAGTGAGGCTCGGATTGACGTACTCGACTGCAACGCGACGGTTGGTCGTGCCGATTTCGCTGAGAAATTGCACGATGTCATCCGCAAGCAGGCGCGCAGTCTCGGCCAGCGTGTCGGCGCCCTCGAAGTAGGAGAGAGGTCGGGCTGGGCGTACGGAATCGGCCGCCGTAGGAAGCGGGCCGAAAACGCCATGAACGACGGAGGGACCCTCCTGCGGGAAGAACAGGTAGGCCAATGGAATATGCGATTGGAAGAGCGGGTAAGACCGAAAATCCACCGCGTAGCGGAGACTGATCGGATTCACCAGCAGGCACATTGCTGCGTCGTGCCGGACCAGGGCTTCCTTGAGCCGCTTCGTCCGGTATCGATGCAACCGGTTCCTGTCGATTTCCGGCATTGGCCTCTGCCGGGAAAGATCGCTCCAATCGTCATTCGTAATCATGCGGTCTGGCATAATTGGCGCTCCCTTCGGCACAGCCTGAGGTCAACCGACAGCAACATTCTGCCTCCCCGACTGACAACCTCGCACTTCCAAATTAGCGGGTCATGGGCCGCTACGACACCGGCGCCGGCATCAAACGCTGAGCAGGAGTTAGCTTGCGGGGAAGAGGCAGAGACCTAACCTTCCATGCAGTCGGGTCGAGGAGCCGAACCATTGCGCAGCGGGATCCCGGCGCCGCTTCAGGCGCTGTAGCGAACCGGCGCCACTTTCTCTTCGCTGCCGTCGAAGCTTGGCGTTCCAGGCGGTGGCACAGCACCGAGATGCCGCGCGATCGAGCGCATGAAGAAATGCGAGACGTAATCCTGCGCCGGCG
>CADEFX010000080.1 GCA_902826715.1 uncultured Hyphomicrobiales bacterium
CGGTCGTTGCAGGAATCGAGCGCGCTGGCGCTGTTCTGGAGCTGGTACAATATCGTACTGCTGACCATCGGGTGCATGGTCTGCATCGAGCAGCCACGTCCGCGCAAAGCGGAACGCTTCGATACGCACGAGCAGGCCATCCTGGTGGTGAACGGACAATTGCACTCGCACCCCGTGCTCGATATTTCGCGCAGCGGCATGCGGTTGGCGGGGCTGGCACCCGCGGCACGGGGCGCCGTGGTCGAGCTGACTCTGGACGGCGTGCGCGTCGCCGGGCAGATCGCCCGCATCGACCCGCGCACGTTCGCGGTTCAAGTGGAAGATACCCTTGCCGCGCGCAAGGCCATGATCAAGCAGATCTATAGCGGGCGCTACAGCTCGGCCGTGGACAACATTCGCGGGCGCGACGTTTTCACGGCCGTCGTCGCGCGGCTGTTTCGATAGTCCGTCTCACACCTATTTCCGGCCCGCCACGATTTCGACACCCGCCGTTTCGCCATCTTGTTCCCATATGAGGATTACGTGGGTGGGCGCGATGTGTTGCGGGAGACTCGACCTTGGGGAACCATATCTACGGCCCCACGCGCTTGCCGTTTCCGGCACACAACGCAAGCCGCTTTCTCGGTTTTCATCCGATCTGGCGGCGGCGCGTTGAGCATCTCGCGGCCCGGGCGGGGCCGATCGCGGATCTGGCTGACAGCTTTCCCGCCCTGCTTTTCGCACTGGCTTCCGGATATGGCACGAGCACACGGCGCAAGCGCGCACGCGCCCATGTCGAAATGGGCCACTCCCTCAAAGCCGCCGCCCGGGCGCTAGACCTGCCGTTCTGGCTGCGACGCATACCCGCCTGCGCTTTCACCCGGCCGCTGCCTGATATCCCCGGAGATATGGAGTTTGCCGTTGCCGTCTCGAGCCGAATACCATCTCGGAACGAAGATGCTGCGATCTGGTTCGATCGCATCCTCTTCGCGCTGAAGCTGATCGGCCGGGACTTTGCCATGTGGCTGGCTTGCAGCGGCCGCCTCGCACCCAATCAATCCACGGATGAAGATTTTCAGTGGCTGGTCGCCTGGGCCTGGTATGCCATGCACCCGGAAACGAGCGGGGCCAAATTGCTGCGCAGGCCATGGTCTGCCGCGCTGACCTGGAAAAAGGCAAACGAGGAGATCGCCATCTGGCGCAAGCGGATCGATCTGGCCGCCACGCTCGGCGAAGGTATTTGCGACCCCTGGTTTGCGGACGGCTACGCGCTCGGTTTGCAGGTCACGGCATTGCGGACCGTCCAGCACTTCATCGACGAGAGCGTCGCGATGGAGAATTGTCTCGATCAGTACGCGCGGCACCTGACGCTGGGGCGCGTGCGTGTCTTCAGCGTGCGAAAAGAGGGCCGGAGTGTCGCCAACCTGGAGCTGGCCCTACGTCCGGACGATGCGACGATGCCGGGTATCGTGCAGCTTCGTGGCCCGCGCAACCGGCGCGTGTCCACCCACGTGTGGCAAGCCGTGCACGCCTGGCTTGGGAGCCAACCTTTCCGGGCCCTGGCGAGTGAGCCCGTGGACGCGGCGCGTGCCGAGGGAATGCTGCGAGCGTTGTGGCAGCCATACCTGGACGCGCTGGTCTCCGTGGGCATGGACGGCAGGCACAAACCGCTGTCCAGGATCCGTCACACCCTGCGTCTGCGTAGACAAGGCCCGGTATCGACAGCGGCGACGCTCTGTCGCCCCCTCGATCAAGGACATTTGGAAACCTGATCAGCGAAAGGCGGCCGCCACTACGGCAGACCGCTCTAGCCGTGGCAATGCGTCAGGCCGCGCGGCGCGAGGCCTGCTTGCGCGCCGGCGCCTCGTCATCACGGGCGTCGTTGAACTCCATGAAATCGCGATCGGCGGGCGCGGCACCATTGGTCAAACTTGCGCTCGACGAGAGCAGCGTGGTCCACGCCTCCATGGCATTGCGGCTGCTGTCGCTGTAGTCGCGCGCCGCCGTCTGCCAGAACCGCATCTGCTCGGCCGCCAAATCCTGCGGCGAACGGCAGCGCACGAGGGCTGAAGGCAGATCGAGGTAGGCGCGCATACGCCTTCCGGTGAGGCTCATCAGCTCCATGTTGAACCGCATGGCAGCTTTGACCATGGGCGCCGACGCCTGGGCTGACACTCCCAAATTGAGCCAAGGGGCCATGAAATCAGCCGGGCTTCGTGCATCCTTTCGATAGTCTTCAGCCATTGCCGCACTCCCCACTACATGTGAAATGACAAACTCGGGCCGGCCTCGTGCCCCGCGACTTTTGTTCGCAGAAGTGAGCGTACACCCTGCATGGTTAATAGGCAAACTGGGGTGGCGCCAGCGCGATCACACCTGTGCAGCAAGAAGAAAATGCGTTATTTTTCAAACAATCCCATAATGGTTTCGAGACGATCTGCTTCGCTCGCCGGTTTGTCCCATCGAATGCGATTGATGCGCGGGAAGCGTATGGCTACACCGGATTTGTGCCTTGACGACCGCTGCACGGCGTCGAAGGCGACCTCAAGCACGAGGCCGGGCGTGACCGCCCGCACAGGACCGAAACGATCGGTCGTATGGCCACGGACCCAGCGATCAAGCTCGAGAAGCTCGGCATCGGTGTAACCGGAATAGGCTTTGCCGACGGGAACAAGCTCCGTCTGCCCGTCGGCGTGCGTTGTCCAGGCACCGAACGTGTAGTCGGAGTAGTAGGATGAGCGCTTGCCCGATCCGCGCTGCGCGTACATCAGAACGCAATCGAGCGTCAGCGCCTGCCGCTTCCACTTGAACCAGTGCCCGCGAGGACGGCCGGCGATGTATGGGCTTGCCAAGCGCTTGAGCATGAGCCCTTCGATGCTGAGCCCCCGCGTTCCCTGCCACACCTGCAGCAGCTCGTCTTTACCCGCCGGCTCCAGCGGTACGGACAAATCCGTCGACGGAGGACGCGCCGATGCGTGCCAGGCTTCGAGCTTGGCGCGGCGTTCGACCAGAGGCAGGGGGCGCAGATCGACGCTGTCGATCTCCAGGGCGTCGTACAGGCGCAAGTGGGCGGGATAGTCGATCAGCATCCGCTTGGTCACGGTCTTGCGGTTGAGGCGCTGCTGCAGGTCGTTGAAAGGTGCCACCTCGCCGTCGCGCATGATCAGAAGCTCGCCGTCCAGCACGGCGTTGAAATTGAAACCGGCCAGCAGATCGGGGAAGCCGCGCCCGATATCGTCGCCGGTGCGAGAATAGAGACGTACCTCGCCGCGGCCCGCGGCAACCTGAACGCGGATGCCGTCCCACTTCCACTCGACAGCAAAGTCAGCAAGATCGAGGGCCTCCCAATCAGAATCCTCGAGCGGATGCGACAGCATCAGCGGCCGGAAGACCGGCGCGCCGGTCACATCGGGGCGGGGCGCAAGTCCATCCAGCCACCGGAACAACGGCAGGTAGGGCGGCGCTACGCCGTGCCAGATCTCCTCGATGTCGGTGACCGACTTGGCCCCCATCTCAGCAACCGCCGTTTTAGCCAGACGGGCCGACACGCCGACGCGGAGGGCGCCGGTCAGAAGCTTCAGAAGTGCCCAGCGCCCCGTGGAGTCGAGGCTGTCCAGCCACGTTTCGAGCCGGCTTTCGAGGGCATTGCGATCCATCAGCTCGAGCTCGGCGACGATATCGCCGAGGCGCGGCGGAGCGGGCAGCGTTGCAGGCTCCGGCCACGCCAGGGCGACGGTCTCGGCCGTATCGCCAACGTAATCGCGCGACAGGCGAAAGAGCTCGGGATCAAGCCGCCGTGTCATCAGGTTCATAAGCGTGCGCCGCACGGGAAACGAGAACGGCAGGCCATCGGTCAAGGCCGCCAGCGCGTAACCGCGATCGGGATCGGGCGTGGCGCGGAAATAATCCTGCATCAGCCGCAGCTTGGCGTTGCGGCCAGGCGTGTAGACCAGATGATCGAGAAGCTCTGAGAAGGCCTTCACTCGAGGTCCTCCTCCTCGAGACCGACGAGCGCGAGCGCGCGGCCGCGCTTTCCCATGAGGCCGATCTGATGGACCAGGGCTTCCTCTCGCCCGTGCGTGACCCAGATCTCTCCGGCGCCCGTTGCCTCAATGGTGGCGATCAGCTCGGGCCAATCCACATGGTCCGAAATCACGAGCGGCAGCTCGACGCCGTACTGGCGGGCGCGGCCGCGGACGCGCATCCAGCCCGACGCAAAGGCGGTGACTGGGTCGGCGAGCCGGCGCGACCAGCGATCCTTCAATGCGGATGGCGGGCACAGGACGATCTCACCAGCGAGGCTCTGCTTGGCTTCGCTGACAAGATCCAGCGGGCCGAGCGGGATGCCGAGTTCCTCGTAAAGGTCGCATGCGCCCTTCATCGCGCCGTGCAGCCAGATGGGGCGGCCGAAGCCTGCGTGGCGCAGAAGCGCGATCAGACGCTGGCATTTGCCCAGACTGTAGACGCCGACGAGGTGCGTGCGTTCGGGAAAGGTGGCGAGCGAGTGCAGGAGACGTCCGATTTCGCGGGCGTCGGGCTCATGTCGGAACACAGGTAGTCCAAAGGTGGCCTCGGTAACGAACAGATCGCACGTCACCAGCTCGAACGGCGGGCAGGTGGGATCGGCGCGTCGTTTGTAGTCGCCGGAGATGACGGCGCGCTGGCCGCCGTATTCGATGACGACCTGGGCGCTGCCCAGGATATGGCCGGCCGGGCGCAACGTGACGTCCACATCGCCAATAGTGAGCTTTTCGCCATAACCCAGAGACTGATGCGCATGCCCGGCGCCATCGCCGAGCCGCATGCGCATAACGGCAAGCGTCTCAGATGTCGCAAGCACGGCGTCATGGCCTGGTCTCGCGTGATCGGAGTGGCCATGCGTGACGATGGCGCGGTCGACCGGCCGGCCGGGGTCGACATAAAACCCGCCCGGCGGACAGAATAGGCCAGACGGAGTCGGGTGGAGCCAGGTTTCGAAGCGGGAGGGAGGCATAGGTTATGAGGACACTGCTGTTGGCACTGCAGATGTACCTCGCGAGGGGCCGGATCAAGGGCAAGCCGGCTTTTGGACGCGATCCGAGCGGGCCGCGAGATCAACAGGCTCCCGCAAGATGCCCGATTGGGTTTGACCCGCATGGAACCCTACCGGCATGATGCTGGCGCCGTTCAATGCGCGGCATTCAATTTTTTATATTTGCGGGGCCTTCCGGTGCGGCGTTGGCGGGCGGGCAGCGCCGCTCTTGGCGTAGCGGCCACCCTGACATGCGAGTTGTGGCCGGACCCGATCCATGCGGAGCCGTGGGCCGCCTTCGTCACATCTGCCCCTCCAACGTTGGACGTTTCAGCAGGGGCAGACGTCACGGCCCATGGCTGGTCCGTCTACTCAGGCCTCACATCCACCTTCGGCGGAAGCCTTGCGCAGAACGGCTGGCGCATTCGCGTCGGGGGCGGCTACGGCGCATACTCCTACAGCAGCAGGCGATGGACCGGACGCGATGTCATCGTGGTGCCGTTCGACGGGACGGTGACGTTCGCGGATGCACTCATCGGCTATCAGCAACAATGGGGCGCGTTGACCGTCAAAGTGTTTGCGGGCGGGGCGGCGCAGCACAACAGCGTGACGCCGGTCGATATCGAAAGCAGCGTTCGCGGCTCACGTGTGGGTGCGAAAGGCGCGATCGAAGCCTGGCTCAACGTCGGCACCAGCGCGTTCGCGCAGCTCGATGTCAACTACGCAACGCTCTACGACACCTACGCTTCGCGCCTACGGTTCGGCTACAAGATCACGCCGCGGCTTTCCGTCGGCCCTGAAGCCGGCCTTAACGGCAACATCGACTATGACTCCGGCCGTGCCGGCGGGTTCGTGCGCTATGAGGGCGCGTTGGGTGAGATATCGATCTCCGCCGGTGGCGCGGGCGACCGCTCGGAGGTGACCGGCGGATACGCAACGATCAACGCGCTCATGCGTTTCTGACACCCCATCCTCGGCTACCCCCGCCTTGCCTCAGTTCCGGCGCGCTTCCAGCCATCATCTGTGCTAGAATCGATAAATAAGAGGCCTGCCAAATGGTCTCGTATGTTCCGTCAGAATGGAGACACGCATGAAAGCCATTCTCCTCCCCTCCGACCAGGGCGAGCACATGCCCTCGGTTCTTGTCACGGCAGAACTCCTGGCCCGACAGTTTGAAGGGACACTGGAGGGCGTGGCGCTTCGGCCCATACACGTCGAGATCGTGGCTCCAGATCCGATTGTTGCGGTGACCTTTCCGCCTGCTGACTGGAACGATGCCGAGTTCGTCGGCAAGGCGCGAAGCCTTTTCGACGGGCATTTCAACGGCAAGCAGGGACTTCGCGCCCGCTGGCGGGCCGGTCCCTCCATTGACGATGCCGGCCTTGGCAGTCTCGCACGCGTCTACGACGTGGCTATTCTAGGACGCCCCATCAGTTCAGGGGCCGGGCCGCGCATGACGACGCTCGAAGGTGCGTTGTTCGAGAGCGGGCGGCCCGTTCTCATAGCACCGCCAACGCCGCCGACCAGCCTGGGAGAAAATGTGGTCGTCTCGTGGAACCAAAGCACGGAACAGGCCCGGGTGACGGCGGATGCACTGCCTTTGCTCAAGAAAGCCAAGAACGTGACTGTGCTGGCAGTGGAAGGGCTTATGGTGCCCGGTCCTACGGCCGCTCAATGTTGTGACTGGCTGGCGCTGCATGGCGTTACTGCCCGCGAGATGTCGGTCGGCAACGGCGGCAAGAAACCTGGAGAGGTGGTGCTGGCGGAAGCCAAGAAGATCGGCGCTGACCTCATCGTCAAAGGGGCCTACACACAAAGCCGGCTCAGGCAGATGATCTTTGGCGGCGCCACAAGCCACCTGCTGGCGCACAGCACTGTACCGATTTTGATGGCGCACTAACCGCAGGCGTCGCGATCGTGCTCTCGTGGTGCGCGAATTTTACTCCCGCGACGCGGCGCCGTGGCGCTCGTGCCGAAGGCTCGGCACGAGCCAGAAGCTCGCGAGCCCGAGGAGCGACCCCATGACGCCGATCAGGAACGACGCGTAGTAGGCGCCCGTGAGCTCGTGGAGCCAGCCCGAGGTAAACGATCCAAGACCCGCGCCGACACCCATGGCCAGCGACATGGTGCCGAAGATGGCACCGACGCCCCCTCCGGGAAACAATACGGTGATGAAGGCCAGGATAATCGGACCGCGCGCGCCCTGCATCAGGCCAAAAAACAGGACGAAACCGTAGACCAGAAGCAACGACGGAAAGACGGCCACCAGAATGAGTGATGATGTGCCGAGCATCGAAAGCACGTAGGACAGCGAAACCGCCTGTTTGCGTCCGATGCGGTCCGACAGCCAGCCGATAGTGATGATGCCGACGACGGAGAGGGCACCGGTGAAGCCGAAGGCGCTGGCGGCGACGAGCGGATCGAAGCCCTGCTCCACCAGATAGGCGACCGAATGCGGCAGCACGCTGTAGGCAGCCACCGACGTCCAGAAATAGGCAGAGGCCAACCCCCAGAACGCAGATGTCCGCACAGCGGTGGACACGCGCCAAATGCCCTTCGGGAGTTGAGCGGCCTGTTGCCGCTTCACCTGCCATTCCGGCGACCCCTGCGTGATGCGGCCGAGGGGCAGCACCATGATCAGCGGAATGAAGAGCAACACGCCGGCACCGAGCAGATGATGCGTCGAGCGCCACCCGTAACGGTCGAGCAGCAGTTGCGTCAGTGGCGGCAGCAGCAGCATGCCGGCACCGACGGCGGCATAGGGCAACGACATGATGGAGCCGATGCGCGTGGTGAACCAGCGCGAGAGCAGGCTGGATGCGATCACCATGCCCAGCGCCGCGGATCCCAAACCGCCCAGCAGACCCACACAAAGATAGTAGTGCCAGACCGACGTCGCGAAGCCGGCCATGAAATATCCGATGCCGAGCACAGCCAGCCCGAAGCCATACGTAACGCGCGCACCGAGCCGATCGATGAGCTGGCCGGTGAAAGGCGCGGAAAAACCGTAAGCCATGGCAAAGAGCGAATATGCGGCCGCCATCTCGGCGCGCGTGGCGCCGAGGCCGCGCTCGACGGGCAGCAGGAACACGGCGAACGTCTCCGTGATCCCGCGGCCCACAGTGTTCATGAGGAACGTGAGGACGAGGAGCGCAACGAGGAAAGCCCGGCTGGCCTCGGATGCGTTCTGTCCCGCCGCGCCGGCGTCGGGATCGTTCAACCCGTGCTGCATTCGCGCTCGATCGGCGACTTCATGCTGCCCAACTCGGCTTCCATTCCAGAGCCTTCACGCGCCCTTCGAGAGGTAGGCCATCGCCGCGGCCACGCCGCCCGCCTTGTGGGGCACCCCGGCCAGGCCAAGCCCCATTTCCACGCCGGCAAGCGCCCCGATGATGGTGAGGTCGTTCGTGTCGCCAAGATGGCCGATGCGGAAAACCTTGCCCGCGACCTTGGTGAGGCCCGTGCCGAGCGACAGGTCGAACGCCTCGAGCGTGACTTTGCGGAAGTGATCGGCGTTGTGGCCCTCGGGCATGAGGACGGCCGTGAGCACAGGGGAATAGTACTTCTCGTTGTTGCAGAGATTCTCCAGGCCCCAGGCGCGCACGGCGCGGCGCGTGGCTTCACCGTGGCGTTGGTGGCGCGCGAAGACGTTGTCGAGGCCTTCCTCGTGCAGCATGTCGATCGCTTCGGCCAGGGCGTAAAGCAGGTTGGTGGCCGGCGTGTAGGGGAAGAAGCCGGTCTTGTTACTGGCCAGCATCTCCTCCCACGACCAGAACAGCTTGCGGCTTTGCGAAGCCTTGCTGGCCGCGAGCGCCTTGTCGGACACCGCATTGAAGGACAGGCCGGGTGGCAGCATGAGGCCCTTCTGGGAGCCGCCGACGGTGACGTCGACGCCCCACTCGTCGTGGCGATAGTCGACCGAGCCGAGCGAGGAGATCGTATCGACCATGAGCAGCGCGGGGTGCTTGGCGGCATCGATGGCGCGGCGGACCTCGTCGATACGGGATGTGGAGCCGGTGGCCGTCTCATTGTGGACGACGCAGACGGCCTTGATCGTGTGCCCCTTGTCCTCGCGCAGGCGCGCCTCGATGGCGGCCGCGTCGGCGCCGGAGCGCCAGTCGGAGGCGATGAACTCGGGCTCCAGGCCGAGCTTCACGGCCATGTTCTTCCACAAGGTGGCGAAATGGCCGGTCTCGTACATCAATACTTTGTCGCCGGGGGACAGCGCATTGACCAGAGCCGCTTCCCAGGCGCCTGTCCCCGACGCCGGGTAGATGATGACCGGACCGGCAGTCTTGAAGATGGTCTTGATGCCGTCGAGCACGCGATGGCCGAGCTTCTGGAATTCCGGCCCGCGATGGTCGAGCACGGGCATGTCCATGGCGCGCAGAATGCGATCCGGCACCGGCGTCGGGCCGGGGATCTGCAGAAAATGGCGTCCGGCGCGGCGTTGCGGCTGGTTGGACATGGAACGCTCTCCCTTGGTCTCGCGAGCACCCTCGGCGGCACCGCATAGCACGGCTTCGCTCGGCGCGCCCAATTGGTTTTCGCGGCGCTCGGGGCAGACTGCTTCAACTCCGGAAGGAAATCACGCATTCTCCCGCCGCCGACACCGGCCACAACCACAGGCGGCTCGATCCTATGACGACAACAGGCACGTCCCATCGGCTGGCGGAGCGGCTCAGGAAAGAGTTGCAGGGCGAAGTTTTGTTCGATGCGTTGAGCCGCGGGCGCTATTCGACGGATGCCTCGATCTATCAGATCGAGCCGATCGGCGTGGTGATGCCGAAGACGGCGTCGGACGTGGCCATCGCCGCGCAGATCGCGCGCGAGGAAGGGGTGCCGCTGCTGCCGCGCGGCGGAGGCACGTCGCAGTCCGGCCAGACGGTCGGCCGGGCGCTGGTGATCGACTTCACGAAACACCTCAACCGGCTCGTCTCGGCGGACAAGGATGCGGCGACCTGCGTCGTCGAGCCGGGCATCGTGCTGGATGAGCTGAACCGGCAGCTGCGCCCGACAGGGCTGTGGTTTCCGGTGGATGTGTCGACCGCGAGCCGCGCCACCATCGGCGGCATGACGGGCAACAACTCGTGCGGCACGCGGTCCATTCGCTACGGCATCATGCGGGACAACGTGCGGGCGATCGATGCGATTCTCGCAAATGGCACACAGGCGTGGTTCGGGCCGGTGGGGCACAATCTTTCGCCAAATAAACTGAGCGGTCCCCCTCCCCCTGGTGGGGAGGGGTTAGGGGTGGGGGGACTCCTCGGCCGCCGGGATTCCCCCCCTCCCTGGCCCTCCCCCACGAGGGGGGAGGGGATGACGATAGATGGGCCGGCGGATCTGTTTCGCGATCTGCTTGCGCTTGGGCGGCGGGAGGCGGAGCAGATTGCGCGGGCCTTTCCGGAGGTGTCGCGGAGGGTCGGGGGATACTTGTTAGACGCGCTGCTGCCGGTGCCGGGACCTATCAACTTGGCGACGCTGCTGTGCGGGTCGGAGGGTACGCTAGCGCTGTCGCGGCAGATCGAGTTGAAGCTCTCGCCGCTGCCGAAGAACAAGGCGCTCGGCATCTGCCACTTCGCAACCTTCCGCAAGGCCATGGAGGCGGCGCAGCACATCGTCAAGCTCGGGCCTGTCGCCGTCGAGGTGGTGGATCGCACGCTGATCGAGCTGGCACGCGATATCGCCATGTTCCGGCCGGTGATGGAGACGTATGTGCGCGGGCGGCCCGATGCGCTGCTGCTGGTGGAGTTTGCCGAGGACGATCAGGCGGAGAACCTGCGCCGGCTCGAACGGCTCGACGAGTTGATGGGCGATCTCGGGCATCCGGGCAGCGTGGTGAAGGTCTCCGATGCCGCCGGGCAGAAGGCCGTGTGGGAGGTGCGCGCGTCCGGCCTCAACATCATGATGTCGATGAAAAGCGAGGGAAAGCCGGTCTCCTTCATCGAGGACTGCGCGGTGCCGCTGGAGCATCTGGCGGACTACACGGAGCGGCTGACGGCGGTGTTCGAGAAGCACGGCACCAAGGGCACCTGGTATGCGCACGCGTCGGTCGGGTGCCTGCATGTGCGCCCCGTGCTCAACCTCAAGCTGGAGAAGGACGCCACAACCATGCGCGCGATCGCCGAGGAGGCGTTCGCCATGGTCAAGGCCTACAAGGGCTCGCACTCCGGCGAGCACGGAGACGGCCTCGTGCGCTCGGAATTCCATGAAAAGATGTACGGGCGCAAAACGGTGGAGCTGTTCGAGGAGGTGAAGGACCGCTTCGATCCGAACGGCCTCATGAACCCCGGCAAGATCGTGCGTGCGCCGCGCATGAACGAGCGCAGCCTGTTCCGCTACAAGCCGGACTATCGCGTGCCCGAGATGGACACGGCGCTCGACTGGTCGGCGTGGCCGGGCAGCGGCGGCGGTTTCCAGGGCGCAATTGAGATGTGCAACAACAACGGCGAGTGCCGCAAGCACGTCGCCGGCGTGATGTGCCCATCCTTCCGCGTCACCGGCAACGAGCGCGATGTGACGCGCGGACGGGCCAACTCGTTGCGTCTGGCGATTTCCGGGCAGGCCGGGCCGGACGCGTTCGCATCCGAGGAAATGCTGGAGACGATGAAGCTGTGCGTCTCGTGCAAAGGCTGCCGGCGCGAATGCCCGACCGGCGTCGACATGGCCAAGATGAAGATAGAGGTACTGGCGGCGCGCAACCGCAGGCACGGGCTGTCGCTGCGCGACCGGCTGGTGGCGTACCTGCCGCGATACGCGCCTTATGCTGCACGCGTCTCGCCGCTGATGAATGCGCGCAACTGGCTGCCCGGCATCGCCGGCATGACCGAAGGCGTGACCGGCATGTCGGCGCGGCGAAAATTGCCCGAATGGCGCGGACGGCTGTTTGATCCGAGCGAACCGTTCGGGCCGGCAGAGGGCCGAGAGGTCGCGCTGCTGGCCGACACGTTCAACACCTACTTCGAACCTGAGAATCTGTGGGACGCGGTCGATGTCCTGGCCAGGCTCGGCTATCGCGTCACTGTTCCGCGCGCCTTGGAGGCCGGCCGGCCGCTGTGCTGCGGGCGCACGTTCCTGTCAGCCGGGCTTGTCGATGAGGCGCGGGCGGAAGCGCAGCGGATGCTGGCGGCGTTGCTGCCGGTCGCCCGGCGGGGCACGCCGATCGTCGGGCTGGAGCCGTCGTGCCTGCTGTCCCTGCGGGATGAGTTCCTCACCATGAAGCTCGGCGAGGATGCAGCGGAAGTCGCAAAACAGGCCCTCATGTTCGAAGAACTCCTCGCGCGGGACGCCAAGGCCGGCCGGATCAAAGGCCCGATCGGGCGCGCAAGCGGGGAGGTGCTGCTGCACGGCCACTGCCATCAGAAGTCGTTCGGCGTCATGGACGCCGTGACAAAGACGCTTGGCCTGATCGAAGGTCTGCGCGTGGAAACCGTCGAGTCGAGTTGCTGCGGAATGGCCGGCGCCTTCGGCTATGGGGCCGACACCTACGATACGTCGCTGGCGATGGGGGAACTGTCATTGCTGCCTGCCGTGCGCGCAGCACACGCGGACACGCGGGTGGTAGCAGACGGTTTCTCATGCCGGCATCAGATCCGGGACGGGACCAGCCGTCGCGCCCAGCACGTCGTTGCCATCGTGCGTGAGAGCCTTCCATCTATTGGCACCTGAAGCAGGATCGTTTCTGATTGATGATCCAGCCTCGCGTGGAGTGCCTCGACCGAATCGTGAAGCCTTGCCATCGTGCTGCTCTCCATGGTTGCATTCTACGTGTGGCCGCAGATCGGTCTGTGGCTGCCGAATTACTTGTACAGGTGACGGGAGATCCGACGGATGGCGTCTCCAAGGAGCTCGCGCAAGCGCGAGCAGAAGCTCAATGAGCTGACGGCCAGCCAGGCCGTCACGCTGCTGCGCAAGGGCGAAGTCTCTGCCGAGGACTATGCCCAGGCGTGCCTCGATCGCATTTCCGAGCGCGAGGAGACGGTACAGGCGTGGGTGCATCTCGATCCCGACTACGTCCTAGCCCAGGCGCGCGCGGCGGATGACCTGCGCAAGGCGGGCAAAGGGGTCGGGCCGCTGCACGGCCTGCCGGTGGGCGTCAAGGACATCATCGATACGGCGGACATGCCGACGCAGAACGGTTCGCCCATCTTCAAAGGCTACCAGCCGGCGCGCGATGCGTTCTGCGTCGCGACGCTGCGGGCGGCCGGCGCCATCATCATGGGCAAAACCGTGACGACGGAGCTGGCGACGTTGACGCCCAACAAGACGCGCAATCCGCACAACCCCGAGCATACGCCGGGCGGATCGTCGTCGGGATCGGCGGCGGGCGTGGCGGATTTCATGATCCCGGCAGCGCTGGCGACGCAGACGGGCGGCTCGGTGATCCGGCCGGCGTCCTTCTGCGGCGTCTACGGGCTGAAGCCAACGCTCGGGCTCATCTCGCGCCGGGGCGTGACGCTGCAATCGCATACGCTCGACACCGTCGGCGTCTACGGCCGGTCGCTGGAGGATCTGGCACTGCTGGGCGACGTGCTGTCGGCCCACGATCCTGACGATCCGGTCAGCTACGTACGCGGACGCACGAGCCTGTCGGCGATCCTGGCCGAGAAGCCGCCGCTGCCGCCGCTGTTCGCATTCTGCAAGACGCCGGCCTGGGACCAGGCCGATGCCGTGACGCGCGAGGCGTTCGAGGAGCTGGTGGCCGAGCTCAAGGATCACGTGCAGGAGGTGCAGATTCCCTCGCTCGCGGATGCGATCGAAAATCAGATCAAGGTCATGGGCGCCGAAAACGCGGCCTACTATGGCGCCTACCTGAAGAGCGGCGGACTAAGCCCCGGCCTCGCGAACCGAGTCGAGACGGGTGCGAAAGTGTCGGGCGGAGACTACGTCAAGGCCGTGAATGCGCGCGAAACGATCTACGCCAGCATCGAGGACACGCTGCTGCACTACACGGCCATTCTGACGCCCGCCTCGCCCGGTCCAGGGTCGAAAGGCCTCGGCTCCACGGGCAATGCCGTCTTCAACGGCATGTGGACATATCTCGGCGTGCCGTGCGTGACGCTGCCGCTCCTGGAGGCCGATGGGCTGCCGTTCGGCGTACAGCTTGTCGGCATGCACCGCGACGAGGGCCGGTTGCTGCGCACAGCGAAGTGGCTGGTGGAGCATCTGCGCAAGGGGAAGTAGATGACGGGGCGCTACCCAGGCGGACCCGAATTGGTCGCTCAGGATCAATTCGTTCGCAGAATCTTGTCCATCGCTTTTCCCCGCGCCAGCTCATCAATGAGCTTATCCAGGTAGCGAATTTCCCGCATGGTGGGCTCCTCGATATCCTCCACCCGGACTCCGCATATCAGGCCTTTGATCAAGGCTCGGGACGGATTGAGTTTGGGGGCCTTGGAAAAAAATGTTTCCAAGTCGGTCTGTTTTTTCAGTTGAGCGTCCAGCTTCTTGCGATCATAGCCCGTCAGCCACGCGATAACCTGATCCACCTCTGCTTTTGTGCGCCCCTTTTTCTCCGCTTTGGCAACGTAAAGCGGATAAACTTTTGCGAAGCTGATCGAATAAATCCGATGTTTTGCCATCAGCTTTTGCTCCTGAATTTCCCTCGCCTAGGCCTTCTTCTCCCAGCGCCCAGCTTCCGTCTGCTGCCAGTAGGTGACGGCGGCGCCTTGGGTGACGGCGGCCTTCCATTGCACGCGGGCGCCTTCGACGGCGGCGGGATCATGACCGTCGAAGATGCAGACGACGCGCGTGTAGCCTTTGAAGTCGGACGCGGCTGCGCCATCGATGAGGAAGCGGACGCCGGCGCCGTTGGGATTGCCGTCATCGGTTGTCAAAAAAACAGGTTGATGCTCGGCGTGGCCTTCTGCACGCGTGCCGTGTGCCAGAAAACTGTCCTCTTTGTAGGTCCACAGCAGCGTGTCGATGGCGGCGAGGCGCTCGGGTGATCCGGCCTGGATGACCGCGCGCCAGCCGCGCTCAAGCGTGCGTTCGACAAGGCCCGGCAGCACCTGCTCGAGCGTCTGCCGCTCCAGGTGATAGAACAACACTTCGGTGCCGCCGCCACTGCTCATGCCATTATCCTACCCGCCTCTTGCAAGGCGATCCACGGTTCCTATATCAGCGATCCGGAGCGGCGCCAGTCTAGGGCTGACGCCCGTGTGAGCGGTGAGCGGGGCGGCCTTTAAGGTTCGCCGTCCCCGCTCCCGCTCACTGGCGTTTTGGGGCTTCCCGTGTGCGCCGATCACCCCCCACCGTCATGGCCGCATCGGCGGCTATCCACCGGCCTGTCGATGATGGATGCGCTGCTCGGGATGCCAAGGCAGAGAGCAAACAAGCGCACTCACGATGCAAGGGAGCGCCGTCGTGGATGGCCACCTTCGTGGCCATGACGGTGTGAAAGGGACAACGTTTCGGCCAAGGCGCGTATCACCCTGCTAGCGGCGCGCGTAGGGATTGTCGCCCTTGCGCAGGCCGAAGCGGATCGGCACGCCGGGAAAATTGAACGTGTCGCGCAGGCTCTTCTCCAGATAGCGCATGTAGGACTTCGGCAGGCTGGTGGGCTGGGAGCAGAACGCCACGAACGTTGGCGGCCGGGTGGACGGCTGCGTGATGTACCGGATCTTGATGCGGCGGCCGGACGTGGCCGGCGGGGAATGACGGTTCATCGCCTCCTGCAGCCAGCGATTGAGCGCGTTGGTCGAGACGCGCTTGTTCCAGATCTCGTGGGCATCGAGGATGGCGCGCATCAGCTTGTCCATGCCGCGGCCGGAGAGTGCCGACACCGGCATCAGCGCGACACCCGGAACCTGCGCGAGCTTTTCGGCGAGCGATTCTTTGAGATCCCGCAGCATCTTCTGCTTGTCTTCGACCAGATCCCATTTGTTGACGGCAATGACCAGCGCGCGGCCTTCCTCCGTGACGAGATCGCCGATGGTGAGGTCCTGATGCTCAAGCGGCCGCTCCGCATCGATCAGCAACACGACCACTTCCGCGAAGCGGATGGCGCGAATGGCATCGCTGGCCGACAGCTTTTCGGCCGTCTCGCTGATGCGTGCCTTGCGGCGCAGGCCGGCCGTGTCGAACAGGCGGATCGAGCGACCGTGCCATTCGAGATCGGTGGCGACGGCATCGCGCGTGAGGCCGGGCTCAGGACCGGTGATCATGCGGTCCTGGCCGAGGATGGAGTTGACGAGCGTCGACTTGCCGGCGTTCGGCCGGCCGACGATGGCGACGCGCATCGGCCGCTGGGTTTCGTCGGCAGGCTCGATGTCCGCTTCCTCGTCCTGAACCTCAGAGCGTCGGGCGCGGCGCTTCGTCTTTGCCTTGAGGCCGAGGGCGGCCAGCAGGTCGTCCTCAAGCTGGCCGATGCCCTCGCCGTGCTCGGCAGAGATGGGGACCGGCTCACCGAGCCCGAGCTGGAAGGCCTCGTAAAAGCCGTCGGCGCCGGCCCGTCCCTCGGATTTGTTGGCGGCGACGACGACAGGTTTGCTTGACGCCCGGGCGAGCTTGGCGAATTCCACGTCCGGCGGCGTGACGCCGTCGCGGGCATCGAGCACGAACAGCACGGCGTCGGCATCGCGTATGGCGGTTTCGGTCTGGCTGCGCATGCGGGCCGCGATGGATCCGGCGCGCGCGTCCTCCAGCCCGGCGGTGTCGATCAGAAGGCATGGGTGACCGCCGAGCTCAGCCTCGGCCTCGCGCCGGTCGCGAGTCAGGCCGGGCATATCGGAGACGAGCGCGGAGCGGCGCCCGGTGAGACGGTTGAAAAGCGTGGATTTGCCAACGTTCGGCCGGCCGACAATGGCGATGGAGGGACGCATGATCCTGGGAATCCTCGGCGGCCGCGCCACAAGCGGCGCGCTGGCCGTTCAGTGCACGCGATTGACGCAGAACGAGACGACGTCAGCAAGGGCGTCGCGCGGGCCGGAGTCCGGAAAAATGGCGAGCGCGTCGCGGGCGATAGCGCCGTAGTGGCGGGCCCGTTCGAGCGTGGCCTCGATGGCCTTGTGCTTCTTCATGAGCCCGATGGCAGTTTCGAGATCTCCATCCTGCACGTCGCCAGTGGCAAGCGTGCGTTGCCAGAAATCGCGCTCGGACGCGTCACCACGGCGGAAGCACAGGATCACCGGTAGCGTGATCTTGCCTTCGCGAAAATCGTCGCCGACGTCCTTGCCGAGACGCGCGCTGTCGCCGGAATAATCCAGCGCGTCGTCGACGAGCTGAAAAGCGATGCCGAGATTGCGCCCGTAAGACTTGAGCGCGGCCTGCTCGGCCGCCGGCCTGGCGGCGGCCGCGGCGCCCACCTCGGCAGCCGCAGAGAACAAAGCGGCGGTCTTGGCGTCGATGATGGCCAGATACTCGTCCTCGTTGGTCGAGGTGTTCTTGGCGGCCGCGAGTTGCATGACCTCGCCCTCGGCGATGACAGCGGCCGCATTCGACAAGATCTTGAGGGCCGGCAGCGATCCGACGTCCACCATCATGCGGAACGCCTGGCCGAGCAGGAAATCACCGACCAGCACACTCGCCTGGTTGCCCCAAACCAGTCGCGCCGACGGCTTGCCGCGCCGATAGTCGCTATCGTCGACGACATCATCGTGCAGCAAGGTGGCGGTGTGCATGAACTCCACAGCGGCAGCCAGCCGGACATGGCCATTGCCGCGATAGCCCGAGAGCTTGGCGGAGGCCAGCGTCAGCATGGGCCGCAGCCGCTTGCCGCCGGAATCGATGAGATGGTGCGCCAGCTTGGGGATCATTTCGACATCGGACACGGCCTTGTCGAGAATGAGGTGGTTAACCGCAGCCATGTCCTCCGACACGAGCACAAGCAGCGGTTGCAGCCCCGCGGAAGGGTCTCGCGCTTCGTCGAGGGGTATGACAACGCCCAATGGCTTGTTTCCTGAAGTCGGCTACGATCCCAGCGGATATACTGTGCGAGTTTAGGCCGTCAAGTCGTATCGCCGGGTGCAAAATCGCATGCGCAGCGTACTCCAGACCACCGATCCTGTGGTGATCAGCTTTGCCGAGGCCCTTCTCCGCGAGGCGGGCATTGCCGTGCATGTCGCGGATGTGAACATGAGCATTGTGGAAGGATCAATCGGCATTTTTCCGCGCCGCATTCTCGTGCCGGACCAGGATTGGGAGCACGCCCGCCGCATCCTGATGGATGCCGACCTCAAGGCATGGCTTGGCGAGGGTGACCCCAAAGGTGCGGAACCCAACACATGATGCGCCCGCACGGCGCGCGGCTGCGACGAACATGGACCTGACCGATGATGCGTTCCTAGGTGGAGCGCTGCACGTTCTGCAACCAAAACGGGCTTATCGCGCCGGCCTCGATGCCGTGCTGCTGGCCGCGGCTTGCCCGGCACGGGCCGGAACGGACGAATGCGTGCTCGATGCAGGGGCTGGCGTGGGCACCGTTGGACTATGTATTGCGCGGCGCGTCGAGGATGTGCGTGTCACGCTGGTGGAGGTCGAACCGGAGCTAGCCGGGCTAGCGCGGCAGAATGCCGAGCGCAATGGGCTTGGCCGGCGTGTGACCGTCGTCGAGGCCGACGTCAGCAACGGCGGCCGGTCCTTCTACGAACGTGCGGAGAATGGCCTTGCGGCCGGAGCGTTCGCACATGCGGTCGCCAATCCCCCGTATCTCTCGGCCGGTGGAGGTACCGAGCCGCCCGACCGGCTGAAGGCGGCGGCACATCTCATGCCGGGTGACGATCTGGATCGCTGGGTCCGGTTTCTCGCGACGGCGCTGACCGGCGGCGGCACGGCAACGATGATCCATCGGGCCGATGCTTTGGGCACGCTGCTGAGCGCGTTCGATGCCCGGTTCGGCGCGATCAGG
>CADEFX010000081.1 GCA_902826715.1 uncultured Hyphomicrobiales bacterium
CGGGAGAAGGAGCTGGAGCTGGCGTTCTGGAATTCGATCAAGGAGTCGCCCAATACGGGGCTGTTCCGGTCCTACCTGCAGCAGTACCCGCGGGGGACGTTCGTGCCGATTGCGCGGGCGCGCATCGAGGAGATCGAGGCGAAGATCGCCGCAGCCAAGGCGCCTCCTCCGGTGACGAACGGTCAGGGACAGGGCGTTTCGGAGACATCGGCCCGCGGGCCGGCGCCCGTGTTTGCCGACAGCGCACGGCGCAATCTCCAGGAGCCTGAATTGACGCGGCTCGCCTGCGAGCAGCTTTGGCTCGCGCGCAACGAGATGTTTGCGCGCAACGGCTATTGCTTCGGGACGAGCGCGGCGCAGCAGGTTTTCGGCACGAGAGGCTGTACGACGTCGCGGCAGGATATCCTGTCGCCGGTCGAGATCCAGAACATGCGGCTGATCAAGGCCGTGGAAGATCGAAAGGCCTGCGGCGCAATCACGACCGCAGCCTTCGCGCCGGCAGGCCGGTCGGTGTCGCAGTCTCAGCCGGCCGGCGGTTCCTGGCACTATGTGACAGGGCTCGATCCGAAGGGCGACAATTTCCTGGCACTCAAGGTGGCGCCGGATGTGCGCTCGGAGCGTATTGCCAAGATGGGTCCCGACACGCTGCTGAAAATCTTGAATGCGCGTGGAGACTGGCGTCAGGTAGAGCTCAGGGACGGCCGTACCGGCTGGGCGCATTCGCGCTACATCAAGTGCTGCAGGGAGCAGTGAGGGGCGGGCCTGTATCTTAAGGCCGCGCAATTTCCTCGGCGTCATCCCGCCGGGATGACGCTGCGAGGGAAGAGGATCAATTCTCCTGAAGGCAGCGATGCGTCCACGCGAAGCGATCGCGCGCTACAGGCTTTGCCAGTGCTCGACCATGCGCTTACGGGTGGCTTCGTCGGGCATGCGGCCGAGGCCGGCGGCGATGTTGTCGCGCGCGTGATCGGGGCGCGCGGTGCCGGGAATGACGCACGTCACGGCCGGATGCCCGATCAGGAATTTCAGGAAGTACTGGGCCCAACTCGTGCAATCGAAGTCCGAGGCCCATTCGGGCACGGCCTTGCCGTTGACTTTGCTGAAGAGCGAGCCGCTGTCGTACGGTTGATTGATGATGACGCCGACGCCGCGGTCGGCTGTGACGGGCAGCAAACGCGTCTCGGCTTCGCGGCGATTGATGGAATAGGCGAACTGTACGAAGTCGATGGGCTCGGCCTTGATGATCCGGGCAAGATCGTCGAGGGAGGACGTGGTGTAGTGCGTGAGGCCGATGTAGCGGATGCGGCCCTGGTCCTTCCAGGCGCGCAAGGTCCGCAGATGGGTGCGCCAGTCGACCAGATTGTGGATCTGCATGAGGTCGATGACGGGCGATGCCATTTTGGCCGCGGAGCTTTGCATCTGGGCGATGCCGGCCGCCTCGCCCGTGGTCCAGACCTTGGTGGCGACGAAGGCCTTGTCGCGGGCTTGCATCTCGGTGAGCAGCGTGCCGACGACAGCCTCGGCCCGGCCGTACATCGGCGAGCTGTCGATGACCCGCCCGCCGGCGCCGAAGAGGATGTCGAGGACTTCCTTGCGCGGGTCGAGCTCGGGACGCGTGTTGCCGACATCGAAGGTCTGCCACGTGCCGATGCCGACGACGGGAAGCGACTGGCTCGTTTTCGGGATCGGACGCTGCAGCATGAGTGGTCTCCCGGTCGCTCGGAGGGATTCGGCTGGAACCGTCAGCGCGCAGGCCATGGCTCCGGTCAACTCGAGCGCGCGCCGTCGCGTGATGTGCATGGTCATTTGCTTCCGCCGTTGGTTGAGCGTCGTGCATTGAGATGCGGGGCACAACCCGCTAGAGAGATGTGCCCGACAGCGTGATGCGTCAAGCGGTCCCGAGAGGCCGTCAAACCGCCTGCCTTGGACCGTATTTCCAAAGAAACCTCGTGAGACCTCATGCGCGTGACGTGGCTGAGCATTGCCGGTGGTGTGGCGGTTCTGTTTCTGGCGGTACTGGCCGCTGCGGCCTGGTATTCGTTGGTCGTGCCTGGCAAGCCCCACGACGGGCCGTTGCCGCCGCCGACGGCGGATGAGCAGGCGATGGCTGAACGCATGCGGGCCGACGTTACGGCGATTGCCAGCGTTCCCCACAACGTGCAGCACTACGAGGCGTTCGAGCGTGCGGCGCAGCATATCGAGAGCGTGCTGCAGGGGCTCGGCTACACCATGGACCCGCAGGTGTTCACGGTGGAGGGGCGCGCGGTGCGCAACATCGAGGCGACGCGCCAGCCCAAGACCGTCACGGCTGACACGCAGACCCTCATTCTCGGCGCGCATTACGATTCCTTCGAGGATGCGCCGGGTGCCAACGACAACGGCACCGGCACGGCAGCGGTGCTGGAGCTGGCGCGCCTGCTGAAGGACTGGCAGCCGGCGCGGACGCGCGTGCGCTACGTTCTGTTCGTCAACGAGGAGCCGCCCTATTACCGCACGCCGGACATGGGCAGCCTGCGCTACGTGCAGCGCCTCGTCGAGCGGAACGAGAAAGTGAGGGGCATGCTCTCGCTGGAGACGTTGGGGGCCTTCTCGGACGAGCCCGGCTCGCAGACCTATCCGCCGCCGTTCGGGCTGTTCTATCCGTCGACGGCCAACTTCGTGGCCTTCATCGGGCTGCCGGGATCGCGCACGTTTTTGCATGAGGTGCTGGAGCCGTTCCGCAAGCACACCGCGTTCCCGTCGCTCGGGGGAATCTCCTCCGATTTCATTCCGGGAATCGGCTGGTCGGATCACTGGTCGTTCAGCCAGCAGGGCTATCCGGCGGTGATGGTCACGGATACGGCGCTGTTCCGCTACCGGCATTATCACCTGCCGAGCGATACGCCCGACAAGATCGACTATGCCAAGCTGGCGCGGATCACCAAGGGCATGGAGCGGGTCGTGCGCGAAATCGCGCCGTGATTGGGCGCGCGCCCTCTGCGCGGAGTTGAAGGGCGCCATCGCGAATGGCTATGCTGCCTGACGACAGAAGAAACGGGAGGACTTGATGGCCGGGCTTCTGGAAGGCAAGACTGCGCTCATTACGGGCGGCGGGCGAGGCATCGGGCGGGCGACGGCTCTGCTTTTCGCGAAGGAAGGCGCGCGGGTTGCCGTGGCGGACATCGCGGAGGACGGCATCAAGGAGACTGTCGCGCTCATCAACGCGGCCGGCGGGCAGGCGATGTCGGCGATTGCCGACATGACCAAGACCGATCAAGTGGCGAACATGGTGGCGGCGGTCGTGAAGGCCTACGGCCGCCTCGACTGTGCCTTCAACAATGCGGGTATCGCCGCCTATCAGGTGGGCGCGGGCGGCAAGAAGACTGCGGATTGGACCGAAGACGCCTTCGACCGGATGATCGCCGTGAACCTGAAGGGCGTGTGGCTGTGCATGCGCAGCGAGTTGGAGCAGATGGCGCGTCAGGGCGGCGGCGCGATCGTCAATACGGCGTCGATTGCCGGTGTCATCGGCATTCCGACATCCTCGGCCTATGTCGCGAGCAAGCACGGCGTCATCGGCCTGACGAAGACAGCGGCCATCGAGTACGCCAAGCAGGGCATACGCGTGAATGCCGTGTGCCCTGGCTTCATCGAGACGGACATGACACGCGAGGTGATGTCGCGGCGGGGTGCGGAGCTGATGGCGATGGTGCCTGTCGGCCGCATGGGCAAGCCCGAAGACATTGCCGAGACGGTCTGCTGGCTCTGCTCCGACCGGGCGTCATACGTGAACGGCGCATCCTACATCACGGATGGCGGTTTTACGGCCGTGTAAGCCTCAGCGGTTGTTGGCCTTGCGCCAGGCGGCAAAATCGGTGCGAGCGGCCTCGTCGGTTGGCGGGTAGAGGCCGAGGATGGAGCGGCCTTTGCGCACCTCCTCGGTGACGAAATCCTCGAAGGCCGTCATCTCGACGGCTTCGTTCGCGATCTCGCCGGCGATGGCGGCAGGGATGACGACCACGCCTTCGCCATCACCGACCACGACGTCGCCCGGAAACACCGGCGCGTCGCCGCAGCCGATCGGCACGTTGATGTCGATGGCCTGGTGCACGGTGAGATTGGTCGGCGCCGAAGGCCGGCAGTGATAGGCGGGGATGGCGAAACCGGCGATCTCAGGAGAATCGCGAAAGCCGCCGTCCGTGACGATGCCGGCGACGCCGCGCACCATGAGCCGCGTCACGAGAATGGAGCCAGCGGAGGCCGCGCGCGGATCCTTGCGGCTGTCGATGACGAACACGGCGCCCGGCGGGCAGTCCTCGACGGCCTTGCGTTGCGGATGGGTGCGATCTTGAAAGACGGAGATTGGATTCAGGTCCTCGCGGGCCGGGATGTAGCGCAGCGTGAAGGCCTCGCCCACCATGGGTGCTCCCTTGGGATTGAGCGGGTGCACGTCCTGAATGAACTGGTTGCGCAGGCCGCGCTTGAACAGAGCGGTGCACAGTGTGGCTGTGCTGACCGTCTTGAGCTTCTCGCGCGTGGCGGGGTCGAGGGGCATGGTGGCCTCAGAGCATTGGCGGGACCGGCCGGAGTGTGCACCGTGGTGCCGGACGGCTGCAAGAGCGAGGCGGTGTACCGGACGGCCGAGGCCAGCTAACATTTGCGCCAGGATATCGGACACCGCCGCCAAGGAGAGCCCAATGCCCGTCATGGACCTCGGAATGAGCGATCGCGTAAAGCCGCTCGTCGAGCAGGTGCGGGACATCGTTCGCAACGAGGTCATTCCGCTCGAAGGCGAGTACGAGGCCGAAATCGGCAAGGACGGCGACCGCTGGAAGCACACGCCGCGTATGGAAGAGATCATGGAGACGCTCAAGGCCAAGGCCAAGAGCAAGGGGCTGTGGAACTTCTTCCTGACCCATTCTCGCAAGGGGTTCGGGCTCAATACCGTCGAGTATGCCTATCTGGCCGAGGAGATGGGCTGGTCGCGCCTGGGTCCGGCCGTGTTCAACTGTTCGGCCCCCGACACCGGCAACATGGAAGTGCTGGAGAAATACGGCTCCGACGCGCACAAGAAGGCGTGGCTGGAACCGCTGCTGGACGGCAAGATCCGGTCGGCCTTCATCATGACCGAGCCCGCCGTCGCATCCTCCGACGCCACGAACATCGCGACCGAGGCCCGGCTCGAGGGCGACGAGTGGGTCATCAACGGCGAGAAGTGGTTCTCGTCGGGAGCGGGCGATCCCAGATGCAAGATCTATATCGTGATGGTGAAGACCAATTCCGAAGCGTCCAAGCACCGGCAGCATTCCCAGATTCTTGTCCCGGCCGGCACGAAGGGCGTGAAGATCCTGCGGCCGCTCAAGGTCTACGGCCATGACCACGCGCCGCACGGACACATGCACGTCAAGTTCGAGAACTGCCGCGTGCCGAAGGAGAACATGCTCCTGGGCGAGGGGCGCGGCTTCGAGATCAGCCAGGGGCGGCTCGGGCCGGGGCGCATCCATCATGCGATGCGGGCCATCGGGCAGGCGGAGCGGGCGCTGGAGGCGTTGTGCCGCCGGTCGCTGTCGCGGGTGGCGTTCGGCAAGAAGCTGTCGGAGCTCGGTGCCAACTACGACATCATCGCGGAAGCGCGCATGGAGATCGAGCAGGCGCGGCTGCTCTGTCTCAAGGCGGCGTGGATGATGGACAATGCGCCGGCGACAGAGGCGCGCATCTGGATCTCGCAGATCAAGGTCGTGGCGCCGCGCATGGCTCTGAAGGTGATCGATGAAACCGTACAGATGCACGGTGGCATGGGCGTGACGCAGGACACGCCGTTCGCCATGGCGTGGACGTACATGCGAACGTTGCGCCTGGCAGATGGTCCCGATGCCGTGCACCGGCGCGTCATCGGACGCCATGAATTGAAGCGCTACACCAACGAAACCACCTGAGCGGACGCAGTCACCCATGGGCGATACGAACGCATTGCGCAGCGACCCAACGCGCATCGACGAGGCGTCGCTGGAGCACTATCTCGCGGCCAACCTGCCGGGTTTCGAGGGACCGCTGAAGGCGGAGAAGTTTTCCGGCGGGCAGTCGAACCCGACATTCCGCATCAGTGCGGGCGGCAAGGACTACGTGCTGCGGCGTAAGCCGCCGGGTCAGCTCCTGAAATCGGCGCATCAGGTCGATCGCGAATATCGCGTGATGAAGGCGCTTGCCGGCACGGGCGTGCCAGTGCCGCGGATGCATCTGCTGTGCGAAGATGAAAGCGTGATCGGCACGATCTTCTTCGTGATGGAATATCTGGACGGCCGCATTTTTTGGGACCCGGCTCTGCCGGAGATGTCAAACGCGGATCGCGCGCGCACCTACGACGACATGAACCGGATGCTGGCGGCGCTGGCGAGTCTCGATCCGGCGGCGGTTGGGCTTGGCGAGTTCGGGCGGCCGGGCAGCTACTTCGCGCGCCAGACCAAGCGGTGGACGGACCAGTATCGCGCCAGCGAGACGGTGAAAATTCCGGATATGGAGCTGCTGATCGACTGGCTCGGCAAGAACATGCCGGCCGATGACGGTCTCGTCTCCGTGGTGCATGGCGACTACCGGCTCGACAACATGATCTTCCACCCGACCGAGCCCAGATGCCTGGCGGTGGTCGACTGGGAGTTGTCGACGCTCGGGCATCCCTATTCGGACATCGCGTATCAGTGCATGCAGTGGCGGCTGCCGAACGAGGGCAATTTCCGGGGCCTCGGCGGCCGCGACCGGACTGCGCTCGGTATTCCAACGGAGGAAGAGTACGTCGCCAAATTCTGCGAGCGCATGAAGATCTCGTCGATCACGATCTGGACGTTCTGCCTGGTGTTCAACTTCTTCAGGCTCGCGGCCATCATCCAGGGTGTCTACAAGCGCGGTCTCGACGGCAGCGCATCCAATCGGGAAAGCGCGCTGCAGCGGGGCGCGGCCGTGCCGATGATGGCCAAAATGGCGGTCGACCTGCTGGACAAGGCGAGTTAAGCATTTGCGCTTCGGCGCAGGCAGCGTTGAGCGCGCGGCGCAGGAGCAGGTCGCATGGAGCGGAAGGCGAAGGGGCTCGTACGGCCGGCGCATCGCGTGACGATGCGCGACGTCGCACGCCTTGCCGAAGTCTCGCTTGGAACGGTGTCGCGGGTCGTCAACGAGAACCCCTCCGTGGCGCGCGATGCGCGCGATCGGGTGTTGAATGCGATCGAACGGCTGGGCTGGCGGCCAAATGCGGTCGCACGCAGCATGCGCACGGCGACCACGCGGACGATCGGCTGCATCGTGCCCGATATCCGCAATCCGCTGTTTGCCGGCATCGTCAAGGGCGCCGAGGAGGTTCTGTCGGAGCGCGGCTATACGCTGATGGTCGCCAGCAGCGACGAGAAGCCGCCTCAGGACCGCAAGCTCATCAATCTTTTCATGCAGCGGCGAACGGACGGACTGCTCCTGGCACCCACCGACGACATGGACCCGCAGACGCAAGCGACGATGCGCGAGATCGGCGTGCCGACCGTGCTCATGGAACGCGATCTGCCCACGTATCTCGACTCAGTGGCGTCCGACCAGAGCAACGGCATTCAGAGCGCGGTGAATTATCTTTTCTCCCTCGGCCACGATCGGATCGCCCTGGTGACGGGCAGCCGGCGCAACCGGGCGGGGCGCGAACGGCATCGCGGTTTCCTGCGCGCGTTCGAGATCGCGGGCCGTCGCGTCGATCCTGTATTGCTGCGCCTCGAGAGCTTTTCGGCCGACTACGCCTATCGTGAAACCCTCGACCTTCTCGGCATGCGGGAGCCGCCGTCGGCGATGATCGTGGCGGGCAGCTTCATGTTGGCGGGCGTGTTGCGGGCGACCAGCATGCGCGGGCGCCGCGTGCCACGCGACCTGTCGGTCATCAGCACGGGCGATACGGACCTGGCCGAGCTGGCGCCACCTTCGTTCACGGTGATCCGATGGGACCTCGCGCTGCTGGGACGGGAAGCAGCAACGCTGCTGCTGGAACGCCTGGCCAGTTCTGCTGCCACCTATGAGCCCAAGCATCTGCAGGTGCCCACCGAGGTGGTGCTGCGGCGGTCCTGCGCGCCAAGGAACGAGCCGGACTGATCGCCGGCGTCGCCGTCAGCGCGTTTGGAAACGTTTCATTGACGGGGTGGGCAGCCGCTTGCTAGCAATCGGTCAAGGACACCAAACAACGCGACCCGAGGGGGAAACGATGCTTATTCCGGTGCCTGTCCGGAACGGCGGAGAAGGCCTCCGGGCGCCCTATTGAGCACCACACATGGATCTCGGACTTAGTGACAAGACAGCGCTCGTCACCGGCGGCAGCAAGGGCATTGGCCTGGAAACGGCCCGCCTGCTCGCGAAGGAAGGTGCAAACGTTCTGATTTGCGCGCGCCGTCCCTCCGCGCTGGCAGAAGCCGCGCACGACATCAAGCAGACGACGGGCAGGCAGATCCACACGCATGAGCTGGATGTCGCCGATCTCGCGCAGATCGAGAAGCTGCCGGCCGCGGTGCAATCATCGATTGGCCACGTCGATCTGCTGGTCAACAACGCGGGCACGGGGACCTACAAGCCGTTTCTCGAGGTGACCGACGAGGAGCTGCAGTACGGCATGGCGATCAATTTCTTTGCCCAGTTCCGCATCTGCCAGCGCATCATCCCGATGATGCAGAAGCGCGGCGGCGGACGTATCGTCAATGTGGCCGGCGAGACGGGCATCATGGTCACCAATCCGCCCTTCCTGTCGTCGTGCACGGGCCCGGCGAAGTCGGCCGAGATCCGTTTCTCGAAAATCCTCGCCAACGAGTTCGCGCCCGACAACATTCGTGTCAATTGCGTGGTTCCGGGCTTCGTCAACACGCCCGAGCGCTTCGCCAAATGGGAGCGGGAGCTTTCCAAGCGGCAGCTCTCGCCAGAGGATGCGGAGGCGGAGCGGGCCAAATGGTCGACGAACAATGCGATGCGCAGCACCCGCTGGGGCACGCCCCAGGAACTTGCGAACCTGATCGTGTTCGCGCTGTCGGATGCGGCGACGTTCGTCAATGGCGCCGTGCTGGTGGCCGACAATGCGATGGACAAGTCTTGACGCCGGCCTCGTGGAGCGCTGGTGTGGTCCGTAGGGTCAATGAAATGCAGGTACGCTTGTGAGTTCGACAAATCAGGGCCCGGCGAAGCGGCCGCTCGAAGGCCTCACCATCGTCGAGTTGGGGCATAGCGTTGCGGCGCCCTACGCGGGGCTGATCCTGTCGGATCTCGGCGCGCGCGTGATCAAGGTGGAGAACCCCAAGGGGGGCGACTATGCCCGCGGCTGGGGGCCGCCGTTCTGGAACGACGTGGCGACGGCCTATCTCTGCCTCAATCGCGGCAAGACCGGCGTTACGGTGGATTTCACGAGCGAAGCCGACGCCAAGGCGCTCAAGACGCTGATCCTGGAGGAGGCCGACGGCGTCATCCAGAATTTGCGCCCTGGCATTCTGGAAAAATTCGGGCTGACGCCGGACGCGATACGGGCCGAGAAGCCCTCGCTCATCTGGTGCGATATCGGTGCGTTCGGAAACGCGGGTCCGCTGGCGGCGAAACCTGGTTATGACCCGCTGGCGCAGGCGTCGACCGGCATCATGAGCGTGACCGGGGAAGGCAACCGCCCGCCGGTGCGTGTCGGCGTGTCGCTGGTGGACATGGGCGCCGGCATGTGGACCGTGATCGCCTTCCTGTCGAGCCTGATTGCACAGAGGGCGGGCGGTTCGGGCGCGCACCTCGCCACGTCGCTGTATGAAACGGGCCTCGCCTGGATGACGGTGCCGCTCGCTGGCTATGAGGGAGCCGGGGATGTGCGCAAGCCGCATGGATCGGGGACGGCGGAGATCGTGCCCTATCAGGCTTTCGAAGCCGCCGACGGCTGGATGATGATCGCCGCCGGCAACGACAATCTGTTCCGCCGATTGTGCAAGGCTATCGGCCTCGACGATCTGGCGCAGCATCCCGACTACGCGACGAACACGGGCCGCATCAAAAACCGCGGGACGTTGATCCCGCGCATCGCCGACAAGGTATCGAAGATCAGCGCTGTTGACCTCGGTAAGCTTTTGGACGAGGCGGGCGTGCCGAACGCGCCGCTGTTGTCCGTCGATCAGGTCGCAAAGCATCCGCAGACCGAGGCGGTCGGTATGCTGGCGCCCGCGGTCGAGGGCGGACCACGGCTCGTCGGCATTCCGATTTCGTTCGACGGCACGCGTCCGCGCTCGTCCGGCAGCTCGCCAGGCCTGGGCGAGCACAACGGGACGCTGACACCCAAGACAGGGAAAACCTCGATATGAAGGACGAGTTCGAGACGCTGAAGCTGACGCGCGAGGGCGACCACATTCTGGTGGTGACGCTCAATCGGCCCGAGGCGTCCAACGCGATGAACACGCAGATGGGCCTCGACCTGATGCATTGCCTCGAGCGGTTGCAGATCGAGCAGGATGGCCTGCGCGTCGTGCTCGTGACGGGGGCAGGCGACAAAGCGTTCTGCGCCGGTGGCGATCTCAAACAACGTCGCGGCATGACCGATGAGCAGTGGATGTCGCAGCACGCCATCTTCGAGCGCATGCTGCGTGCGCTGATGTCGTGTCCGCTGCCCGTCATGGTCGCCGTCAACGGTGCGGCCTACGGCGGCGGCTGCGAGTTCGTGGCTGCCTGCGATTTCGTCTACGCGTCGAGCAACGCGCGTTTTGCGCTGACGGAGGTGACGCTCGGCATCATGCCGGGCGCGGGCGGCACGCAGAACCTGCCGCGCGCGATGGGCACACGGCGGGCGATGGAGGTTATCCTGACCGGCGCGCCGTTCACGGCCGAGCAGGGCGAGGCCTGGGGCCTCATCAACAAAGTGACGGCGCCCGACAAGCTGATGGACGAGGCGTTGGCGACGGCGCGCCGCATTGCGGCCAACGCGCCCATCTCCGTGCGGCAGGCGAAGCAGTCGGTGCTGCGCGGATCGCAGATGTCGATCTGGGATGGCCTCGCCTTCGAGATAGAGGCCTACAATCGCATGGTGCCGACGGAAGATCGCCGCGAAGGCGTGCTGGCCTACAACGAAAAGCGCAAGCCGAACTTCCGCGGCCGTTGAACCTGGATCTGGAGAGCAGACGTCCATGAGCGCATCGCACGAAGCCGGCAATGGTGAAGTCTCGGTGGTGCTGGGCCCCGATTATCCGGAGTTGCGCGATGCGGTGCGTCGCGTTTGCGAAGGCTTTCCGGCCGAGTACTGGCGCAAGCTCGATGACGTGCGCGGCTATCCGACCGACTTCATCAAAGCGCTGACGGACGCCGGGTTTCTGGCGGCGCTCATTCCGGAGGACTACGGTGGCTCGGGCCTGCCGCTGCGGGCGGCCGCGGTGATCCTGGAAGAGATCAACGCGTCGGGCTGCGTGGCGAGCCCGGGTCATGCGCAGATGTACATCATGGGCACGCTGCTGCGGCACGGCAGCGAGGAGCAGAAGCAGCGCTACCTGCCCAAGATCGCGTCGGGCGAGCTGCGTCTGCAGGCCTTCGGCGTGACGGAGCCGACCACGGGCTCCGATACAACCCAGCTCAAGACGCGGGCCGAGAAGAAGGGCAACGACCGCTACGTCGTCAACGGCCAGAAGGTCTGGACCAGCCGCGCGCTGCATTCCGACCTGATGCTGCTGCTGGCGCGCACGACGCCGCCCGACAAAGTGAAGAAGCGGTCGGAAGGTCTGTCGGTGTTCCTGGTGGATTTGAAGAAGGCCGTCGGCAACGGGGTCGAGATCAAGCCGAGCAAGGCGCTCATCAACCACAACACCACGGAAGTATTCTTCGACAATCTCGAGGTGCCGGCGGAGAACCTGATCGGCGAGGAGGGCCAGGGCTTCAAGTACATCCTCGACGGCATGAATGCCGAGCGCATCCTCGTGGCTTCGGAATGCGTCGGCGATGGACGCTGGCTGCTCAAGAAGGGCGTGGACTACGCCAACGACCGCAAGGTGTTCGGGCGCGCCATCGGCCAGAACCAGGGCGTGCAATTTCCGCTCGCGCGCTGCTTCGCCGAGCTGGAAGCCGCCGACATGATGTGCCGCCGGGCGGCGGCGTTGTTCCAGGCCGGCCAGCCCTGCGGCGCCGATGCCAATATCGCCAAGCTGCTGGCGTCCGAGGCGACATGGCATGCCGCGGAAGTATCCATGGAGGTGCATGGCGGCTTCGGCTTCGCGCAGGAATACGACATCGAGCGCAAGTGGCGGGAGGCGCGCATCTACCGCACCGCGCCGATCAGCAGCAACATGGTGCTGGCCTACATCAGCCAGCACGTTCTCGGCTTGCCACGCTCATACTGAATTCGACAGGAGAAAACGCCCATGACCGGATTGACGAGACAGACGGCTGAATTCGCTGCGGCGATCTCACCGAAGACCGTGCCGAAGTCGGCGGCGGATGGGGCGCGGATCGGCATCGCCGATTGCGTCGGCGTGATGCTCGCGGGTGCGGATGAGGAAGCACCGCGCATCGTGGCGCAAACGGTGCCCACATCGACCACCAACGATGGCGCTCCGGAAATTCCCTCCGGCCGCAATCTATCGGCGCCGGACGCGGCGCTGGTGAATGGCGTCGCCGCGCACGTGCTCGACTATGACGACGTGGCGCTGGCCGGCCATCCGAGCACGGTGCTGGTGCCGGCGCTTCTGGCCGAAGGCTGGACGCTGAACGCCAGCGGCGCCGATGTGCTTGCCGCGTACGTGGCCGGTTATGAGATCTGGGCGCTGCTGCAGGAGCTGGAGCCCGGTTCGCTGCACGAGCGCGGCTTCCATCCGACGGCGGTCCTCGGCTCCATTGCAACGGCTGCAGCCTGCGCTCGCCTGCATAATCTGGACGCCGACAAGACGCAGAATGCGATCGCCATTGGTGCGTCGCTGGCGTCGGGGCTGGTTGCCAATTTCGGCAGCATGACGAAGTCGTATCACGCGGGGCGCACGGCGCAGAACGGCGTGGTGGCGGCGCGGCTGGCGCAGAAAGGCTTCACGGGCTCGGCGGATGCGCTGGAGCATCGGGCCGGTTTCATGAAGGCGCATTCGGCATCGGGCGCGGCGATTGTCGAGGTGAAAGAGTCGGATCTCGGGAGCAACTGGCGGCTGCCGAAGGCCGGCATCTGCGTGAAGCGCTATCCGATCTGCTATGCCACGCATCGCTCGATCGACGCGATGATCGCGCTCGCCAGCAAGCATGATCTGAAAGCCGATGCGATCGACCAGATCCGTGTGCATATCGGCGACGCGCAGCGGCTAATGCTGCGCAACACGTCGCCGAAGACGGGACTCGAGGCGAAGTTCAGCATGGAGTTTGCGATGGCGTCGGCGCTCGTGGCGCGCCGCGTCGGGCTGTCGGAGCTGACGGACGAGTTCGTGCGCCGGCCCGAGGTTGTCGACATCATGACGAAGGTGCAATGCACGACGACGAACGAGCGGGTGCCGGGCTGGGATCAGCCGTTCGCGCCCGACGATCGCGTGAGCGTCGTGCTGAAATCGGGCGAAGTGATCGCGCACGAGCCGGTGGCGTTCCCGAAGGGAAGCTGGCAGCGGCCGCTGACGCGCGAGGAGCTGGCCGAGAAGTTCATCGATTGCGCCACGCGCAAGTTCAGCCGCGAGCAGTCCGTGCAACTGTTCGATCAGCTCTGGTCGCTGTCGGAGCTGCGCTCGGTGCGCGATCTGAAGATCACCGAGCATATGGTGCGCCACTAACAACAATAAATCGGGGAAGAACGCTCATGGCCCTTACGCAGATCGGCGACTTTACGGTCGACCGCGTCGTCGAGTTGGAGTGCGCTCCGTTCGGGGCTATCGAGTTCTTTCCCGACCTGACGCCCGAGATGCTCGATAGGTGCAAGAGGGAACTGCCGCGCGGCAACATCACTGATGAAGAGCGGGTGGTCATGAGTTTCCACAGCTACGTGCTGCGCACAGGCCGGCACACGATCCTCATCGACACGTGCTGCGGCAACCATAAGAACCGTCCGGGGCGCGAGATGTTCAACCAGCTCAATACGCCCTTCATGAGCACGCTCGCGGCGGCCGGGGTGAAGCCGGAGCAGGTGGACTACGTGATGTGCACGCATCTGCATTGGGATCACGTTGGCTGGAACACGCAGCTCATCGACGGCCAATGGGTGCCGACGTTCCCCAATGCCAAGTACATCATGGCGCGGCACGAGTACGAGCACTGGGACGGTGTCTACAGCCGCGGTGACAAAAGCGTGCACCGGACGGGGTTTGAGGACAGCATTCTGCCCATCAAACGCGCCGAGCAGGCCGTTCTGGTGGAGGACGACTTCGAGCTGGAGAAAGGCATCTGGCTGGAGTCGTGCCGGGGGCATTCGCCGGGCAACGTGGTGATCAACCTGGAGTCGAAGGGGACGCGCGGGGTCGTCACCGGCGATGTCATCCATCATCAGATCCAGCTCACGTTCCCGACCATGTCGACCATGGCGGACGCTGATCGTGATCTGGCACGCACGACGCGCACGGCGCTGATCCACAAGCACGCCGACACCGGGCACCTGATCCTGCCCGGACATTTCCCGACGCCTTCCGCCGGACGCATCGAGAGCAGCGGCAAGGACTCGTTCCGCTACGCAACCTGATTTGCTCGGCCTGTCGCTGTTGCGGTTCGCGCCTGAACCAGCCTAGAGTTTAACCCATCTGTAACTGGGCAAGGCACTGGCGGCATGGCGTGGCGTATCGGCGTAGATATTGGCGGCACGTTCACGGATGTTGCGCTCATAGATGATGTCACCGGCCGGATCGGGGTGGCTAAGGCGCCGACAACGCCGCGTGACTTCGCCCAGGGCGTGTTGACGGCGCTCGATGCCGCGATGCGGCGTTACGAAGTCCCTGCAGGCGATGTGGGCCTGTTGGCCCACGCCACGACCATCGTGACGAACGCGCTGCTGGAGGAAAAGGGTGCGCGGGCCGCGATGGTGGCGACGCGCGGGTTTCGCGATGTGCTGGAGTTGCGCCGGTCGGCGCGGGCGGATCTCTACGATCTTTTTCAGGATGCGCCCAGTACCCTCATTCCGCGCCGGCGCCGGTTCGAGATTGCGGAGCGGATCGGGGCCGACGGCAAGGTCGTGGTTCAACTGAATGACAGCGATATCGACGAACTCATCGCATCGCTGAAAGCGGCACGACCGGAGGCGATCGCGGTCTCGCTGCTGTTCAGCTTCATCAATCCGGAGCATGAGAAGCGGCTCGGCGAACGGCTGCGGGCAGCGTTCCCGAAGGCACCCGTCTATCTCTCGTCCGAGGTGTTGCCGGAGATCCGCGAGTTCGAGCGCGCCAGCACGACGGCGGTGTGTGCCTACGTCGGCCCGATCCTCGCGTCGTATCTCGCGCGCCTGGAAGGCGCGACGAGCAAGCTGGGGTTGCCGCGGCTTTATGTAATGGGTTCCAACGGCGGCGTGTTCGAAGCGGCCGAAGGCATCGCCATGCCCGCCATGGCCGTGGAGTCGGGGCCGGCGGCCGGCGTCGTCGCGGCGGCACTCGCCGCGCGCCAGACCGGGCGCATGAATTTCCTGTCGTTCGACATGGGCGGCACGACGGCCAAAGCCAGCCTGATCCGCGACGGCCAATATGAGACGACGCCAGAATACGAGGTTGGCGGCGGCTCCAATGCCAATCGCTGGATGAACGGGACCGGCCATCCGATCCGCGTGCCGGTCATCGATTTGGCCGAGGTGTCCGCCGGTGGCGGCTCCATTGCCTGGGTGGATCGCGCGGGCGCGCTGCGCGTGGGGCCGCGAAGTGCCGGCGCCGAGCCGGGGCCAGTGTGCTACCACCGCGGCGGCACAGAGCCGACGGTAACGGACTGCAATCTCCTGCTCGGCTATCTCGACAAAGGCTCGCTGCTGGGCGGCGACCTGCAGATCGATTTCGAGGCGGCGGGGCAGGCCGTGCGCGACAAGCTCGGCGCACCGCTCGGGATCGATGCGCGCAGCGCTGCGGCCGGCGTCATTGACGTTGTCAATCATGCGATGGCGGAGGCGCTGAAGATCGTGTCGGTGCAGCGCGGCCATGACCCGCGCGATTTCACCATTGCTGCGTTCGGCGGCGCCGGTCCTCTACATGCGGCGGCGCTTGCCGACGAGCTTGGCGTGGCCGAGGTCGTGTGCCCGCCTATTCCCGGCGCGTTTTCGGCCTTGGGTCTCGTCGGCTCCGATCTGAAGCGCGATTACGTGCGCACCGTGTATGCAACCACGGACACCGCCGATCCGGACATGCTGGAGTCGGCGTTCGCGGCGCTGGAGGCGGAAGGCGCGGCCATGCTCGACAGGGCTGGCGTCAAGGCGGAGCGGCGGCGCTTCGAGCGCACGGTCGAGGCGCGATATCAGCGGCAGTCGTATGAGCTGTCCGTGCCGGTTGTTCCGGGTGCCATCACGGGCGCGACTGTCGCCGAGATCGCCGATGGGTTTCATCAAAAGCACAGGCAGACCTATGGCCATGACAATCACGCCGAGCCCGTGCAGATCGTCAACCTGCGCGTTGCAGCCATCGGCGTTATCCCGCCGCTGACGATCCGGCAGGAGCCGGCCGCTCCGGGCTCCGACCCGAATAAGACGCGGCGCACGGTGTGGTTCCGCGCGACGGGCGCGGTCGAGGCTGCCGTGCTCGATCGGGCACGCATGCCCGCGGAATCGTCGATCGAGGGGCCGGCCGTCATCGAGTCGCTCGAGTCGACCATCCTCGTGCCGCCGGGCTGGCGCGCCCGAATGAACGAAGATGGGTTTGTCGTGCTGTCGCGCGCCGAAGGAAGGACGATCGGATGAACGACGCCACGCCGAGTGCTGATCCGGCCACGTTCGAGATCGTCAAGAACAGCCTCTACAAGGTGGCCGAGGAGATGCGTGTCGTCCTGGCCAAGACGGCGTACTCGCCGATCCTGAAGTCGGCCGGCGACTATTCCTGCGGCGTGTTCGATGCGAAAGGCGAGATGGTGGCGCAGGGGCCCGATCTGCCGATCCATCTCGGCTCCATGCCGGATGCCGTGCGCGCTGTCGTGACGGCATTTGCTCCCGATGTGCACGATGGGGATGTCTTCATTCATAACGATCCCTATTTTGGTGGCAGTCATCTGCCGGACATTAACGTCGTGCGGCCGGCGTTCCTCGACGGCAAATTGCTTGGATACGCGTGCGTGCGTGCGCACTGGCCGGACGTCGGCTCCGCGACGCCGGGCAGCTATGGCGCGGTGACGGAGATCTACGGCGAAGGCCTGCGCTTGCCGCCGCTGCGCCTTTACAGCCATGGCATCCTGAATGTGGACCTGGAGAAAGTCATTCTCGCCAATGTGCGCACCCCGGACGAGCGGCAGGGTGACCTTGGCGCGCAACTCGCAGCAACGTTGCGCGCGACCGAGCGGATGAAGGCGTTGGCGCAGCGCTATGGCGCGGATCGGTTGATTGCCTACATGGCGGAGGTCATGGACTATTCCGAGCGCCTGATGCGGGCGGCGCTGTCCGACCTGCCGGATGGCGAAGGCTCCTTCGAGGATTTCTGCGACGGCGATGGCATCGCCGACGATGCTGCAGGCAACGACGCGCCGTTCTGGATCCGCATGACGGTGAAGAAGACAGGCGACCGGCTCGTCGTCGACTTCACGGGGACCGATCGCCAAGTCAAAGGTCCCATGAACGCAAGCCTGTCGGTGACGTCGTCGGGAATTTTCTGCGGCCTCAAGATGGCGGTCGACCCCGACAGCATCATTCCGCCGAATTCCGGATGCTGGCGCACGATCGAGGTGAGGGCGCCCAAGGGGACGGTGGTCAATGCGCTGTTCCCCGCGCCGGTCGTCTATTCAAATCACGAGATGTCGCATCGCGTGGGCGACATGGTCATGGGTGCGCTGGCCGGCTTCTGGCCCGGGCAGGTGATGGCCTGCAGCCAGGGCACGTCGGCGATTTTGACTTTGGGCGGTGTCGATCCGCGCAGCGGGCGGCGCTACGTCTCCTATGAGACGGTGAAGGGCGGGTTCGGCGCGAGGCCGAACAAGGACGGCATCAACGTCGTCGCCAGCATGATCTCGAACACGATGAACACGCCGGTCGAGGTGCTGGAGATGGCGTTTCCCGTGCGCGTGGAGCGATACGAGATCAACCCGGACTCCGGCGGGGCCGGGCGATTCCGCGGCGGTTGCGGAAGCCGGCGCACCTGGCGGCTTTTGGAGAATGCCGATGCCACCGGGGCTTTGTGCATGGAGCGCATGACCTCGCCGCCGTTCGGACTGCTGGGCGGAAAGGCTGGCACGGCCGCCACCGTCACGCTGACGACGCCGGACGGGAAGAGCCGCGGCCTTCCGAGCAAAGGAGCCTTTCTCGCGCCGGCCGGCTCGGTGGTGGACATGATTACGCCGGGGTCCGGCGGCTTCGGCGATGTGAAAGATAGGGACGAGGCCGCCATCGGCCGCGATCTCGTTGATGGCTACGTTACGCCGGAGGCCGCAAGGCGCGATTTCGGCGTTGCCGATCCGGAAGCGTTGAGAGCCCGCATCGCGGCCGAGGACGCCTAGAGCGCGATCACTTCGCTGAGTTCATGAAGATATCCTCAGGGGTCCGGCAGGACGTCCGGGACGGCGCTAGAAAAGTAATCCCCGCTTTGGCTGGGTCATCGATACTGATGGCGTTGCGGGTCATGGGGCGCGATCGAGCCCCGGCCTTGATCCGGAAATCGCCGTCCGATGATCCGCCCGGCTGGCCGCCAGACCAGTGGAGCGCCGATGCGGAACCCG
>CADEFX010000082.1:0-7633 GCA_902826715.1 uncultured Hyphomicrobiales bacterium
CCATGCTGCCGCCGGTGGCGGTGGTGATCCTGATGCAGCGCTGGTTCGTGAAGGGACTGGTGGAGACGGAGAAGTGAGCAACTTCCCCCTCTCCCCGCGAGCGGGAGAGGGTCGGGGTGAGGGGCAGCTACAAATTCAGAGCAAGCTTCTGCCCCTCACCCTAACCCTCTCCCCATGAAGAATGGGGAGAGGGGACTAGTAGTGCGCAAGGGAAGGATTTCCGCATGGCGTCGGTGACGCTCGAGAATGTGAGGAAGGTCTATCCGGGTGGGGTGGAGGCCGTGAAGGGTATCTCACTCGCGATCCCGGACGGTGCTTTCACGGTGCTGCTCGGGCCGTCGGGCTGCGGGAAGTCGACGCTGCTGCGCATGATCGCGGGGCTGGAGACGATCTCGGACGGCACCATCTCCATCGGCGGCAGGAACGTGAACCAGGTGGAGCCGGCCGACCGCGACATCGCCATGGTATTCCAGAATTACGCGCTCTATCCGCACATGAGCGTCTACAACAACATGGCCTACGGCCTGCGCAACCGCGGCATGGCCAAGGACGAGATCGATAAGCGCGTGCGGCAGGCGGCGCAGTTGCTGGCCATTGAGGATTTTCTCGACCGCAAGCCGCGGGCTCTGTCGGGCGGGCAGCGCCAGCGCGTCGCCATGGGCCGTGCCATCGTGCGCGAGCCGCAGGCGTTCCTGTTCGACGAGCCGCTGTCGAACCTCGACGCCAAGCTGCGCGTGCAGATGCGACTCGAGATCCGCCGGCTGCACAACCGGCTCAAGGCAACGTCGATTTTCGTCACGCACGACCAGGTGGAGGCGATGACGCTGGCCGACCAGGTGGTGGTCATGAACAAGGGCACGATCGAGCAGGTAGGCGCGCCGACCGAGGTCTACCGCCGCCCGTCAACGCGCTTCGTAGCGACGTTCATAGGCTCGCCGGCGATGAACCTGGTGAAGGGCCGCGTCACCGCGCCGGGTCGCGTGGAGATCGCCGGCGCGGGCACGCTCGAATACGATGCGAAGGCCTTCGAGGCGGCGGCGGGCCGTGAGATCGAGGTCGGCGTGCGGCCGGAGGATGTAGTGATCGCGGATAGCGCCAATGGGGCGGGCGTCGCGCTCCAGTCGGAGTTCGCCGAGGAGCTCGGGCCGAACCGACTGCTGCACGGCAGCGTAGCGGGCACGCCGTTCGTGGTGTCGGTGCCGTCGTCCGACCATGCGGCGCCAACGGGCGGCGTGCGCTTCTCCGCGCCGACCGACAAGATCCACCTGTTCGATCTGGAGAAAGGACGAAGCCTCAGATGCGCCTCCTGATCGCAGGCTGGCAGGGGCAGGTCGCGCGGGCACTGGTGGAGCTGGCGCCATCAGCGCCCGATGTGGAGGCGTTTGCCGTGGGCCGGCCTGGGCTCGACCTCTGCAATGCCTCTTCGATCACGCGGGCGATGACGGACGTGCGTCCCGACGTGATCATCAATTCAGCAGCCTACACGGCGGTCGACAAGGCCGAGAGCGAGCAGGAGGCCGCGTTTGCGCTGAACCGCACCGGCGCCGGCCTGTTGGCCGAGGAGGCGGCCAAGCGCGGTGCGGCCATCATCCACATCTCGACGGACTACGTGTTCGATGGACGGAAAGCGTTGCCCTACGTCGAGACCGATGCCGTGGCACCGCAGAGCGTGTACGGCCGCTCCAAGCTGCAGGGCGAGGAAGTCGTGCGGCAGGTCAATGTGCAGCACATCATCGCGCGCACGGCGTGGGTCTACAGTCCGGTTGGCGCCAACTTCGTGAAGACGATGCTGCGGCTTGCCGGCGAGCGCGACAGCCTGCGCGTGGTGGACGACCAGATGGGCAACCCGAGCTACGCGCCGCATCTGGCCAAGGCGCTGCTCGATATCGCGCGCAAGGTGCGGCACGAGCCGCGCGACGGCCAGTGGGGGACATATCATCTGGCGGGGCGGGGCGATGTCAGCTGGTGCGGCTTCGCGCGCGAGGTGTTTCGCGTGTCGGCCGAGCTCGGCGGGCCATCGGCGAGCGTGACCGCAATCACCACGGCGGAGTATCCCACGCCCGCGGCGCGCCCGAAGAACTCGCGCCTCGATTGCAGCAAGGCCCACCAGACGTTCGGCGTGGCCCTGCCCGACTGGCGCGACGGCGTGCGCGAGTGCGTGACGCGACTGCTGGGGAAGGGATGAGGCGCGCTGGCTCTCCGCAGGCAGAGTGTCACCCTCGGGCTTGTCCCGAGAACCCATCGTGCAGCGAACCCGGAAGACTGATTGCTGCTAAGCCGATGACACGAAACGCGCACCGCACTTGCGGACCATTAAATCTTCGGACCAAGTCCGAGGATGACACTGAGGGTGTGGCGCAGCCGAAGAACGCGTGTCCTGCATTCGTGGTCTAAACTGGGAGACGTCATATGCGCAACGTCCGGATCGCGGCGGCTCAGCTCGGGCCGATCCAGAAGGCGGACAGGCGGCAGGCAGTCGTGGCGCGCATGCTCGATCTGATGGAGCAGGCGGCGGCGCTGAAGGTGGGTCTCATCGTCTACCCGGAGCTGGCGCTGACCACGTTCTTTCCGCGCTGGTACCACGAGGATGTTGGCGATGCGGACATCTGGTTCGAGAGGGAGATGCCGAACGCGGCAACCGCGCCGCTGTTTGCGCGAGCGAAGCAGCATGGCATGGCGATGAGCTTCGGCTATGCCGAGCTGACACCGGACGGGCACCGGTTCAACGCGTCCATTCTGGTCGACAAGGCCGGTGGCATCGCCGGCAAGTACCGCAAGGTCCATCTGCCGGGACATGCGGAGCTGGACGAGGCGCGGGCGTTTCAGCATCTGGAGAAGCGGTACTTCGAACCGGGTGACCTCGGATTTCCGGTTTTCCGCATGCACGGCGGCATCTACGGCATGTGCATCTGTAATGACCGCCGCTGGCCCGAGACATGGCGCGTGCTGGGCCTGCAGGGCGTAGAGATGGTGGTGCTCGGGTTCAATACGCCGTCCGTCAACTCGCAGAAGAGCGGCGAGGGGCCGGAGACGCGCATCTTTCATCACAAGCTGTCGCTGCAGGCCGGCGCATATCAGAATTCGACGTGGGTGGTGGCGGTGGCCAAGGCGGGCGTCGAGGACGGGCATCCGCTGTTCGGTGCGAGCTGCATCGTCGATCCGGACGGGCGCATCGTAGCGGAGAGCGCGACGGAGGCCGACGAGCTTATCGTGCATGACTGCGATCTCGACGCGACGCGCTTCGGCAAAGAGACGATCTTCGATTTCAAGCGGCATCGCCGCGTGGAGCACTATGGGCGGATCACGGGGCAGGTGGGTGTCGAGGTGCCGGAGTGAAACTTTCCGCTAAGCGGCCCGTATCCGGTGATGGAGATTGTCCTCGATGACGATCATCGGTGCGCTTCCCAGGCGTTGGGGCATCTCCCGGTGCCGGAGCTTCGGCTCCGGCATCTGATGACGCTATGACGCATTAGATCGAATGACGGTCACCATCGTTGGGTACGTCCACCCGTCCCTGGAAGACCGTTTGTGCCTCTTCCAGAATATTCTGCGGCGAACCAAACCGCGCGATATGAACACACGCCAGTCGATGGGCGCCCGCCTGGTTGGAAATCTCCGCAGCTTCCTTTGCCGTCGGATGCATGAGATCTCGTGTGCGGTTGCGTGCAACATCTCCGTCCCGTTCCGCGCACATGGTATCGCAAATGAACAGGTCTGCATTCCGCGCTGCTGCAACCAACCCCTCGCATGGCAGGCTATCGGCGCTGAAAGCGACAGTTCGTCCGCGGTGTGTGACTCTGATTGCTGCAGTCGGTACGCGATGCGCCACTTGGACAAACTCTACGGCGAACCCTCCGATCTCGCGGGCGTCGCCGAAATGCACGCTGTGGTGACGCACGTCCGGATGCAGTTTCCATTCGGGAAAACAACCCGCCTTCATCTCGCGGATTCCCGTGTAGGTGTCCTCCAAGGCGTGAACATCCAGTGGCATGTTCGCCAAGAAAAGCGCCATCATCCCACCCGAGTGATCGAAGTGACGATGGGTGACAATGACATTCCGGACCTGGGCAAGTGGGAAACCAGCGCTGTTCAGGCTGCGAGCGAGTTCAAAGCCGCCGCAAGTGTCGATCAACAAAGGTGCGCATCCGTCTGCGGTGACGAGCATCCCTGTCGTCGCTCGAGACACATGCAACGGCGCGCCCGTGCCAAGAAAGGTGATCTCCATCAGATTGCCTCCGAACGAGCTGAGCCTCATCAGGTCAGACAAGTGTTCGTCCGGTCAAGTGCTGGTGGGAGGGAGATCATGAGGGCTAGTGTCCCGATTCCGAAGTTCGCCTGATCGCGATGCTAGGTCCGGGAGCGAACTTCGGAATCAAAAGGACGCTAGAATCATAATCTTGCTAGTGTGATTCAGATCGAGAAATTCGCTCGGAGGAGGCCGCATGATATGGCGAATTTCTCGATCATCGCACTAGCCCGAGGTCCGCTTGCATGACCTAGTTTGTGCCATAGAAGGTCTTGTACCAGGCGACAAAGTTGTCGATGCCGGTCTGGATGGGGGTGGCGGGGCGGAAGCCGATGTCGGCGATCAGGGCATCGACGTTCGCATAGGTTGCGGCCATGTCGCCGGGCTGCTGGGGCAGGAAATTCTTCAGCGCCGAGCGTCCTAGCGCCTTCTCGATGCAGCCGATGAAGTCCAGCAGCGCGACGGGTGTGTTGTTGCCGATATTGTAGATGCGGTAGGGCGCGGACGATGTTGCGGGATCGGGGTTGGCGCTATCCCAGGTGGGGTTGGGTTCTGCCGGGTGGTCGAGCGTGCGAACGACGGCTTCGACGATGTCGTCGATGTAGGTGAAGTCGCGCGTGTGCTGTCCGTTGTTGAAGACGTCGATGGGCTCGCCGGCGATGATCTTGCGCGTGAAGGTGAAGATCGCCATGTCGGGCCGGCCCCACGGACCGTAGACGGTGAAGAAGCGCAGGCCGGTGACGGGCAGATTGAAGAGGTGCGCGTAGCTGTGCGCCATCAGCTCGTTACACTTTTTGGTGGCGCCGTAAAGGCTCAGGGGGTGGTCGACGTTCTGGTGCACGGCGAAGGGCATCGCCGTGTTGGCACCGTAGACGGAGCTCGACGAGGCGTAGAGCAGATGCTCGATGCGGTTGTGGCGGCAGCCTTCGAGAATGTTGAGGAAGCCGACGAGATTGGCATCGGCATAGCTGTGCGGATGGTCGAAGGCATATCGCACGCTGGCCTGGGCCGCCAAATGCACGACGCGTTGGGGGCGGCCGGTTGCAAACAGGTCGGCGATGGCGGTGCGGTCGGCGAGATCGGCCTTCACGAAACGGAAGTTGGGGAAGGCCGTGAGGCGCTCGAGGCGCGCCTGCTTCAGCGACACGTCGTAGTAGTCGTTAATGTTGTCGAGGCCGATGACTGTGTTGCCCCGCTCCAGAAGCACGCGCGCGGTGTGAAAGCCGATGAAGCCGGCTGCTCCTGTAACCAAGACGTGCATGCAGGAAACTCCCGGATCGGGGCCTGTCAGGGTATCTAGATAAAGGGTTTGGCCGCCGTTCCTGCTCTAGCGCCGAATGGCCGGCATGAACAGCGGATCGTCAGGGATGGGTTGACGCAATAAGCGCCCGATAGGTGCGCGCGAGCCCGGCGCGAACGTCGGTTTCGGTATAGCCGTCGAGCACACGGGCGCGCGCGGCCAACCCGAGCTTGCGTCGCAGCGCCGGATCGCGGGCGAGGTTTTCCAGGGCATCGGCAAGCGCCTTGGCATCTGCCGGCGGCACGATGAGACCTTCCACGCCGTTGCGGACGAAGTGGCGGCAGCCCGGCACATCCGTCACGATGAGCGGGCGGGCGGACGCCGCGGCCTCGAGCAGCGCGCGCGGCATGCCTTCGCGGCTGCGGGCCGGAAGCACAAAGATGGCGGCACGGCGCCAGATGGCGGCAACATCCGACGTGAAGCCCAGCCAGCGCGTGCGCACACCATCGCTCCAGGAGGTGAGGACGTTGGAGGGGATGGCTTCAGGATTGCCGTCGTCGGAGCGGCCGTAAAGCTCGATGGCGAGGGGGACGCCGCGCTCTTGCAGGAGGCTCGCTGCCTGCATCAGAACGTCGACGCCCTTTGGCAGGATCATGCGGCCGACGAAGGCGGCGATGGGGAAGGTGGCCGAGGGCTCCGGCAGCTCGGGGAAGGCGTCGGGGTCGATGCCGGCACCGCCGAGAATGGTGACGCGATCTTGGGGCTCAACGCCGCCCTCTTTGAGAAAGGCGAGGTCTTCAGGGTTCTCGACCACGAGCCAGCTCGACCGGCGGGCGATGACGCGGCGCAGGATTGCCAGTGCAACCAGGCGTGCGGCGCGCGCCTTGGCCGTGGGCGATATGGCGAGAAAGCCGAGGCCGGTCATGTGCACGACCGTGTGCGGCACCTGCGCCATGGCACTGGCGAAGCCGCCGAGCACGATCGGCTTCATGGCGATGAGATGCAGCACATCCGGCTGCTCGGTGGCCAGAATGCGGGAGAATTGGCGGATGGTGGCGGCCTCTCGCACCGGATTCATGGAGGAGCGGTTGTAGTCGAGCGCGATCGTGCGCACGCCGAGCGATCCGACCTCGTTCAGGCGGCCGGAGTCACGCGTGAGGACCACCACCTCGCGCGCGAGCTGACAAAGCTCCGCAATCAGAGGACGGAAGTGGGAGAGGAGAAACCAGTCCTCGGTGATGGCGACGATTATCTTGGCGAAAACCGGCTTGTTATCGGGCAATCGGACGCCCTCTCAGGCAGACCGGCGGAGAGCCGAGGCCGCTGATCCGCGGATGCAAATTGGACGCGGGCCGGGCAAGAATGCTGACAGTTGACGCGGGTCGAAGTCTGTCAGACGTTGGCGCCGGGCCTTCTTCCTCAGACGGGACTTCAGATATCGGCATGACACAGATCCTGTTCCGGAATTTCGAACTGCTCGCTCCCGACCACGACGAGGTGCGCGGCGGATACGAGCTACTCGTTGAGGGCGCTGTCATCAAGGAGGTTTCATCAAAGCCCATCCGGGCGGACAATGCGACGGTCATCGACTGCGGCCGGCGTACGCTGATGCCGGGGCTCATCGACTCGCATGTGCACGTGTGCCTGTCGGAGGTCTACATCCGGCAGCTCGAGAATATTCCGCTGACGCTGATGACGGCGCGCGCCGTCGATCTGATGCGCGGCATGCTGAACCGCGGCTTTACGACCGTGCGCGACACCGGCGGAGCGGACTGGGGCATCAAGGCGGCGGTGGAGCAGGGTCTGGTGCCCGGACCGCGGCTGTTCATCGCCGGGCGTGCCATCGGGCCGACGGGCGGCCACAGCGACGGACGCCGACGCACGGACAACGGCGGTGGCTGCTACTGCTGTAACGCGCTGAAGTTCACCATGCAGATCTCGGACGGCTCCGATCAGGTGCGCAAGGCCGCGCGCGAACAGATGCGGCAGGGCTGCGATCACGTCAAGATCATGATGTCGGGCGGCGTGGCCTCGCCCTACGATCCACTCGACAGCCTGCAGTTTTCGCCGGGCGAGGTGGCGGCGGCGGTGGAGGAGGCGGGCGCCTTCGGGCGCTACGTGTGCGCGCATGCCTACACGCCGGAAGC
>CADEFX010000082.1:7733-18736 GCA_902826715.1 uncultured Hyphomicrobiales bacterium
GGCAAGCTCGGCTGCGTCAAGCCGGGTGCGTTCGCCGATCTCATCGTCGTGGACGGCAATCCGCTCAAGCGCCTGGACGTCCTGCAGGGACAAGGCGAGCACATCCCGCTCATCATGCAGGGCGGCAAGTTCTACAAGAACGTACTGAAGTAAGCCGGAGCCGCGATCGTGAGCCAGACACTGCTGCGCAATTTCCAGCTGCTCGAGCCTGAGCACGGCGAGCTGAGGGGCGGCTATCAGCTGCTCATCGAAGGCGACAAGGTGAAGGAGGTTTCGGACAAGCCGATCAAGGGTGATAACGCCACGGTCGTCGACTGCGGCGGGCGCACGGTGATGCCGGGGCTGATCGACGCCCATGTGCACGTGATGCACAGCGAGGTCAACGTGCGTTTTCTCGAGGCGATGCCGTTGACGCTGCTGACGGCACGCGCGGGCACGCGGCTGCGGGCGATGATCGATCGCGGTTTCACGACAGTGCGCGATACGGGCGGATGCGACTGGGGCGTCAAGACGGCCGTGGAGACGGGTCACTTTGTCGGGCCGCGGGTGTTCATCGCCGGCAAGTCGATCGGGCCGACTGGCGGTCACGCCGACAGCCGCCGGCGTACGGACATGGGCGGATCGTGTATCTGCTGCGACGGCCTGCAGTTCAAGTCGGCGACGGCGGACGGGGCGGATGAGGTGCGCAAGGCCGCACGCGAGCAGATGCGGCAGGGCGCAGACCACGTCAAGATCATGATGTCAGGTGGTGTGGCCTCGCCTTACGATCCGCTGGACAGCCTGCAATTTTCGATTCCCGAGGTGCAGGCTGCGGTAGAGGAAGCGCATGCCTTCGGCCGCTACGTGTGCGCGCACGCCTATTCGGCCGAGGCCATTATTCGGGCAGCGCACAATGGCGTGCGCACCATCGAGCACGGCAATCTCATCAACGACGAGGCGGCCAAGCTCATGAAGGAGAAGGGCATGTTCCTGGTCGCCAACCTGGTGGCCTATTACGCCATGAAGGAGCGTGCGGCACGGTTCGGCATGACGCCCGAGAGCCTCGAGAAGAACGATATGGTTATCGACGGCGGACTGAAGTCGCTCGAGATTTGCAAGCGGGCGGGCGTTCCCGTCGCCTATGGCAGCGACCTGCTCGGCGATCTGCACGTCGACCAGTCGCGAGAATTCATATTGCGCAGCGAAGTGGTGTCGCCCATCGAGGTCATCCGCTCGGCGACGACTATCGCGGCGCAGGTGCTGCGACAGGAGGGCAGGCTCGGGACGCTTGCGCCGGGGGCATTCGCCGATATCATCGTCATCGATGGCAATCCGTTAAAGAACCTCGGCCTCTTCGAGGGACAGGGGCAGCATCTTTCAGCCATCATGAAGGGCGGGAAGTTCCACAAGAACCGCCTCAACTAAGATTTGCGGCGGAGGGCCGCAATTTATGGTGCAATCGACGTCATCCGCGGACGCAGCGGGTCATCTCGGCGAGCGAGCGAAATCGTCGGGATTCAACTCGCGCCGCATCGGCCGGTATGCTCTCAACGGCATGGCCGGGCTGGCGCTCGCCTATATCCTGACGCCGTTGTTCTTCGTGACGTGGCTAGCGTTCTTCCGCCAGGAGATACCCTCGTTTCCGCCCGAAGGCTATTCGCTCAAGTGGTTTGCAGCGATTCCGGGTAATGACCGGTTTATAAATGGCTTTTTGCTCAGCATGCAGGTCGCCGTCACCGCAACGTTGATCGGGCTCGCCGTCGGGGTGCCGGCAGCATTGTGCTTGACGCGCATCCGGTTCAAAGGGCGCGAGTGGCTCAACAGCCTGCTGCTGTTGCCACTGGTAGTGCCGGGCGTGGTGCTGGGCACGGCGCTGTACGTCTTTCACGTGGAAACCGAGATCCACACCAGCATTCCGATCCTGGGCTCGCTCGGCGGCCTCATCGCCGGCCATGTGCTGGTGGTCATTCCCTGGTGCGTGCGGCTCATCACGGCGAGCCTTGCAGGATCCGATCGCACGATCGAGGAGGCGGCCCAAAGCCTCGGCGCGGACCGCTGGACCACGTTCCGGCGCGTGACGCTGCCGTCCATCCTGCCGGGTATCGTGGCGGCATCGCTGTTCGGCTTCGTGAGCTCGTTCGGCAATCTCGAGATGAGCTTGTTCCTGGTCGGGCCGGGCCGCACGACGCTGCCGATCGCGATCCTGCAGTATCTCGAGTGGAAGATCGATCCGACCATCGCCGCCGTTTCGGTTCTGCAGATTCTCCTGATCGCAGCGGCGATGCTGATCACGGATCGTTTCGTCAAAATCAGCCGGGTGGTCTGAGACAGCATGGCGCGCCTCCAGTTGCAGAATGTGACCAAGCGGTACGGCGATTTCCACGCCGTGCGTGACGTGACGCTCGACGTACCCGATGGCGAGTTCCTGGTGCTGCTGGGACCGTCCGGATGCGGCAAGACGACGACGTTGCGCATCATCGCAGGCTTCGTGGAGGCGACTGCCGGGGTCGTGCTGCTCGGTGGCCGAGATGTGACCACGCTGCCGCCGTGGAAACGCAACGCCGGGCTCGTGTTCCAGAACTATGCGCTGTTTCCGCATCTGTCCGTCGCCGAGAACGTCGCGTTCGGACTCGAGATGCGCAAGGTGCCCAAGCCCGAGATCGCGCCGCGCGTGGCCGAGGCTTTGCGGCTGGTGCGGCTCGGGCATCTGGGCGAGCGTTTGCCGCGCCAGTTGTCGGGTGGTCAGCAGCAGCGGGTGGCGCTGGCGCGGGCGCTGGTGTTCAAGCCCGACGTGCTCCTGCTCGACGAGCCGCTATCGAACCTCGATGCCAAGCTGCGGCAGGAGGTGCGCATCGAGATTCGCCAGCTGACACGCGAACTCGGGCTGACGACTATCATGGTCACGCACGATCAGGAGGAAGCCCTGACGATGGCGGACCGCCTCGTGGTGATGAGCGACGGCTCCGTGCGTCAGCTCGGCACGCAACAGGATTTGTACGAGCGTCCGGCAGATCGGTTCGTGGCAGGCTTCGTGGGACGATCGACCTTCCTGGAGGGAGCGGTGGAGGCGTCGGGCAAGTTTCGCACTGACGGCGGGCTCGATATCAAGTGCCCGAACGGCTCGGTGGGGCCGGCTTCCCTGGCGCTGCGCCCAGAACGCATCTCGCTCGGGACCGGCCCATTGCAAGGCTTCGACAACCAGCTGCCGGGCGTCGTCGATTTCGTGTCCTATCTCGGCGCCAATATCGATGTGCACGTGCGCCTGCCATCGAAGGAAAGGGTCATCGTTCAGATCCCCAACCGGGAAGGCGGACCGGACCTCAGGACGGGTGATAGCGTGCATGTCGGGTGGGCCGCTTCGACGGGAGCCCTGTTCGCCGGCGCGGAGCGAGGCGCCGAAGCTTTGCGGTGATCGGAAGACCAACGTTACGGAACGAAGACATGTGTCACGGAAAGGGAGAGAAGGAATGACGAGTCAGATTACGCGAAGTAAGGCATCGCGCCGCCAGGTGCTGAAGGGCGCCGCGGCGGTTACCGGCGCGGCCGTTGTCGGGATGCCCGCCATCGTGCGTGCGCAAGCCAAGGGCAAGATCGTTGTCGGCACGTGGGGCGGCGACTATGCCAAGCTGCTCAACAAGAACATCGAGCAGCCGCTGCTGATCTCGAAGGGCTGGGAGGTGGTCCAGGATCAGGCCGGCGATCCGCAGCGGCGCAGCAAGATGCTGGCGGAGAAGCGGCTGCCGCGCGGCACTTCGGATGTGCAGGGACTGTCGGCCATCAACATGTACCAGATGTTCGATGCCGGCGTTTCCGACGAGATCGACTACAGCAAGGTGCCGAAGGCCGGCAACCTGCTGCCGTCGATGAAATACAAGTTCGGCGTCGGCCACATCTATTCGGGCAAGGTCGCCGTGTTCAACGAGAAGTTCATGGGTGGCAAGCCCAAGAGCTACAAGGAGGTGTTCGACCCCAAGCACGGCAACAAGCTCGGCATCATCGACATCCAGTACCAGTATACGCTGGTAGCTGCTGCCTTGGCCGCCGGCGGCACGACGAAAGACATGGAGCCCGGCAAGAAGCTGCTGCTGGAATGCAAAAAGGCCGGAGCGCGCATCTATCCGACCAACGAAGCCTTCGCGCAAGGTCTCAAGGCTGAAGAATTCGGTATCGGCGTGATGTGGAAGGCGCGCGTTGTGCAGTGGCAGAACGCTGGCATTCCAGTCGACTCGATTGCGCCCACGGAGGGCGCCCTGGCCTATGTCTCGGGGCTTGTCATTCCGAAAAATGCGCCGAACAAGGAAGGTGCCTACGCCTACATCGACGCCATGCTCGAGCCATCGGCGCAGGAGGCATTCGCCATCGACATGGGCTACAACCCAACCGTGACGAACGCGAAGGTGGAGCCCGATCTCAATAAGCGAATCGGCTTCACGGCCGACGAGATCAAGGGCCTCGTGGACCTCGACTATGGATATATGACCGAGCACGATGTTGCCCTGAAAGAGTGGTGGGACAAGGAGCTCAAGGGCTGAGACTCAAGCGAAAGTCGAGGCGTGACGAAGCGCATGCCTCGACTCCAAATTTGACGCGGACGGCGTATGGCACAGACGGTTACGGCAACAGCAACACCACCGGCACGGGTCGAGGACGAGCGCGGCGGATCGCTGTTGTCGGCGGGCGTGCTCATCGGGCCGGCCACGGTGATCGTCGCGATGGGACTGCTGCTGCCGATCTGCATCCTGTTCCGCTACAGCCTCAACCAGTTCAAGCCGCGCGTGATGATGGTGGAGGCTTTCACGCTCGAGAACTACGTCAAGTTCTTTACCGACCCGTACTACACCAACATCTTCTTCACGACGCTGAAGGTGGCGCTCATCTGCACGGCCATATGCTTGGTGCTGGGATTTCCGCTGGCCTATGTCCTGGCGCGTACGCAGACGCGCTTCAAGAACATCCTCATCATGCTGGTGGTGCTGCCGCTGTTCGTCGGCAATGCCGTGCGCGCGGCCGGATGGATGACGCTGTTCGGCAGCAAGGGCTTTCTCAACGTCACGCTGATGGATATCGGCATCATCTCCGAGCCGATGCAGATCATGTTCACGGAGGGTGCGGTGATCGCCGGCATCATCGCCGTCAATCTTCCGTACATGGTGCTGACGTTGCAGAGCGTGATCGAGGGCATTGAACGCAATATCGAAGAGGCGGCGTTCAGCCTGGGCGCCGGGCCGTTCGCCATGTTCCGCCGCGTGCTTTGGCCGATGGCGCTGCCGGGCATCATCGCCGGCACGATCCTCACGTTCATTCTCGGCATGAACGCCTACGCCACGCCGGTGCTGCTGGGCGGGCCGAAGTTCAAGATGATGGGGCCGCTCGTGTTCGGCCAATTCCAGCTCAACAACTGGCCCTTCGGTGCGGCCGTGTCGTTCATCCTGATGTCGGCGACGCTGGTGCTGACCGCGACGGCCAACATTCTGATCCAGCGCCGGTATCGGCGATAGCTTGAGCGACGGCGCTACGCCGCCTGCGCGGCGCGGATCTGCTCGCGCAGGACGGCGAGGTTGCCACCGCCTTTGACGGAGCCTGGCAGCGGGTGGCCGACGATGTCCTCGGCGAGGATGGCGGTCTCGATCAGCTTGCGCAGGTCCACGCCGGTGTCGATGCCCATTTCCTCACACATGAAGACGAGGTCTTCCGTGCAGACGTTGCCGGCGGCGCTCTTGTGGGCAGCAAATGGACAGCCGCCGAGGCCCGCGACGGCCGCATCATAAATGGCGACGCCCATCTCGAGGCCGGCGTAGGCGTTGGCGATGCCCATGCCGCGCGTGTCGTGGAGATGCAGCGCCAGCTCGACATCAGGGTGCTTGTTGCGCACAGCGCCGACGATGCGCTTGATGGTGGCGGGCGTGGCCCAGGCCATGGTGTCGGCGAGCGACAGGACCTTGATCTCGAGGTCGTGCTCGGCGGCGAGTTCGAAAACCTGAGCGACCATGCCGAGGATGCGTTCGGTCGGCATGTCGCCTTCGAAGTTGCAGCCGAATGCAGCCATCATCGAGGCGCGGTCGATGTTGATGCCGTTCTCCTTGAACAGGCGGATCATGCCGCCTTGGGCGGTGTAGTTCTCCTTCAGGGTGCGGTTCTGATTGCGCTTGAGGAATTTCTCGGACGCCGTCAGCGAGATGGAGCCGCGGATGTCGTAGCGCTTCGTGGCGATGGCGCGCATCAGACCCTTGTCGTTGAGCCACAGGCACGTGTAGCTGACCCCCGGATGCTTCTTGAAGCCTTGGCTCACTTCCTCGGCGTCGGCCCAGCCGGGCACGTTCTTCGGATTGACGAACGATACGCACTGGATGTGCTTCAAGCCGGTGAGCGACAGGCTGTCGATCAGCTCGATCTTGCGCGCGGTGGAGATGGGGCCTTTCTCGATCTGGAAACCTTCGCGCGGGCCTTCCTCGTTGATACGGATCGATTTCGGCAAGTCGGGCATCGAAGCCTCCTCGTGGTTTCTTGGTTCGTGATATCAGGATGATGCGGGCTCGAGAGCGGGGGCGCGGTTGAGCTTGGTCGACAGCCAGATGCCCGCGAGCATGGCGGCGATGAAAACGATCAGCGCGGGCAATTGCGATCCGGCGGCCGGCAACGCCGCGAGAGCCGGGCCGGGGCACAAGCCCGCTAATCCCCAGCCGGAGCCGAAGATGGCGGCACCACCGATGAGCCGGGCATCGATGTCGCGGCGTGCCGGGATTTCGAATTGGACGCCGAGAGCGGGACGGGCCATGCGCTGCTGCGCGGCATAGGCGATGAACATCGGGACAAGTGCGGAGGCGAAAACCACGCCAAGCGTCGGATCCCAAGTGCCGGACGGAATGCCGCCGACATCGAGGAAGGCGAGGATCTTCTGTGGATCGATCATGCCGGAGATGGCGAGGCCTGCGCCGAACAGGATGCCGCATCCGAGCGCGAGAAGGACGGTCATTACGCGTCGCCCAGTGACATGACGTGGCGCGTCAAAAAGACGACGACGGCAGCAACGGCCATGAACACACATGTCGCCACGATAGAGCGCGGCGACAGGCGCGGGATGCCGCATACGCCATGGCCAGACGTGCAGCCGCCGCCGAGGCGGGCGCCGAATCCGACAAGAAGTCCAGATATCGCGAGCAGGGCCCATGAGGCCGGCAAAACCGGCGCGGCGACAACCCGCGGGGCCAGGACAAGCACCAGCAACGCGCCGAGGGGCAGGCCAACGAGATAAGCGTGGCGCCAATTCAAGGGAAAGCGCAGCGCGCCTTCGAGAATACCGGAGATGCCGGAGATGCGCCCGGCGAGCAGCAGGAACAGAGCCGCAGCCGTACCGAGCATAAGGCCGCCGACCAGCCCGCCGATGGGAGTGAAATTCTGCATCGCTCCTTCGCCTCTCTCAGCTTCCGGGAACGCCCTGAGCGTGAACGTAGAGGGCATATAGCGATTGGCTCGCGGCCATGAACAGCCGGTTCCGGTACTTGCCGCCGAAGCAGAGGTTGGCGCACCGCTCGGGCAGCGAGATGCGGCCGATGGGCGTGCCGTCGGGCGCGAACACCATGACGCCGTCGAGCTCGGGCTTGCCCATGCCCCAGCCGCACCATAGGTTGCCGTCTGTGTCGCAGCGCATGCCATCGGCGGCGCCGGGTCCGCAATCGATGAACAGGCGCCCATTGCTCAAGCCGGTGCCGCCCTTCGTCACGTCGAAGACCTTGAGCTTGCGCGTCGGCGTGGCGCGCGATTCCACGACGTAGAGCTTGGTTTCGTCGGGCGAGAAGCAGAGTCCGTTGGGTCCCAGGACGTCGTCGGCGACGATCTCGCCGCGACCGGATTCGGGGTCGAAACGAAAGATGTTCTGGCCAAGCTCCTGCTTGGCGACATAGCCCTCGTAATAGCCGCCGAGCCCAAAGGGCGGATCGGTGAACCAGATGGAGCCGTCCGACTTTACGACGATATCGTTGGGGGAATTGAGGCGCTTACCGTCATAGCTGTCCATCAACACGGTGATGGTGCCGTCGTGCTCCGTGCGCGTGATGCGCCGGCCGCCGTGCTCGCAGGTGACGAGGCGGCCCTGCCGGTCGCGCGTGTTGCCATTGGCGAAGTCGGAAGGCTTGCGATATGCGCTGACGGCGCCCGTTTCCTCTTCCCATTTGAGGATGCGATTGTTGGGAATATCGCTCCATAGCAGATAACGGCCATCGCCGAACCACACAGGGCCTTCGGCCCAGCGGCACCCTGTGGCCAACCGTTCGACGCAGGCGAGCTTCACCCAGTATTTTTCAAAACGAGGATCGAGGGCGGTGATCGCCGGGTCGGGATAGCGAGTGGCCTGAGCCCAACCGTTCGGGAAAAGATCTGATTTCGCTTCGGGCATGTCGCGCATCTCTCACGTGTTCGTGAATGCCGTCACGGCGGCATAGCGCGGTGAGCATAAATCAGGCGGCGGGCAGGGAAAAGTGGTGCCGCCGGTCATTCCGCGGACAATGCATCCCAAATGCAGTGTGTCTTGAAATTCAGGGAGCGGAATCGCTCGTTTGGGTCCAAATGCGCACAGGGCGGCTATTCGATCTCGATGGGGGTGCCGGCTCGCGGGCGCCAAGCGACATGCGGCCGTTGCCGGATGGCGGACGCGCGCCGGCGTCTGCATCGGCTGTCTTGCCTGCGCTGTCCGTTGCGGGGCTGGTCACAACGGTGGATGCCGGGCCGGCCGAGCCGCGTGCCGCCGCAACCGCTTGCAGACGCTCTGCCTCCTGGGCGGCCTTCATCTCTTTGAGTTGCTGCGCCGCGACCTTATCGCCTTTCGCCCTGGCGGCCTCGAGCGCGTAAATCTTGTGGCGGTCGGTCGCTTCCTTGGACCACGGCTCGGCCTTGCACTTGCACGACGCGTCATACTGCGTGCGGTAAAGGAAAGCGCTCTTCAGGCGGCGATACGGCTGCCCGTTCTGGTCCTCCATATCGTCGATTTCGGAGCCGGTCGCGCCGCGATAGAGCCTGGCCGGCGAGCCGCAGCTCGACTCGCATTTATTGCGGTCGCGATCGAAGCTTTCCGTCGTCGTCGCATAGCTGATCGGCCAGTAGTAGCCGTCGCACAAGCGCACGCAGACAGTGCGATAGGTGCGGCTGTAGTCCTGTGCGGGACCGTGTTCGCGATCTTCGTCGCTGTCGCGCCAGCGCCACCAGTCGTCCTCGTCGCGATCACGGCCGCGCCCGGACTCGCGAGACCGCTCGCGTTCGCGCCAATTGGACCGATCGCGCGAGTAACCTGAATAGCCGGACCAGCCTTGCGTCAGAACCACCGATCCTTGCACGCGCGTCTGCGGACCGCGCACGGCTTTCTGCGGGGCTGCGGGGCGTGCGTCGCCAGATTTGGCGCTTGGCTTGGACGATGCGATCAGCGCAGGGGAGAGTTGCGCGACCATACCGGCGAGGCGGCCCGTGGCCTGTGCGGCGAGCGCCAAAAGCGAAAGGATAACGAAGGCATATGCGGCAATGTAAACAACCGTCGAGCGCGGCGCGAAGCGCCAGCGCTGCAGAAAACGCAATACCATCATACTCGCCTTTGTGGGCCGGAGACTTCCCGGTAACTGTTCGCTAAACGCTCGCCCCGCCGTCGTTACAACGCTGCCTTGGTGTTCCGGTTCCGCCGCCTGCTCCGTGTACCCCGACTGCTAGCGCGGGGCAAGGCGGATGGCGCCATCGAGCCTGATGCTTTCGCCATTCAGCATTGCGTTTTCACAAATATGACATGCCAAAGCTGCGTATTCCGACGCCTTCCCGAGGCGCGAGGGGAAGGGAACCGTGGCGGCCAAGGCCCGGCGCGCGTCGTCCGGCAGGCCGTCGAACATCGGGGTGTGGAACAGGCCCGGCAGGATGGCGCATACGCGGATGCCGTCGCGTGCCAGGTCACGGGCGACGGGCAGGGTCATGGCGGCGACGCCGCCCTTCGAGGCCGAATAGGCGACTTGGCCCATCTGGCCGTCCTGGGCCGCGACCGACGATGTATTGACGATGACGCCGCGTTCGCCGTCGTCGCCAAGAGGATCGAGCGTCAGCATGCCGGCCGCGCATTTCGACATCATCAGGAACGTGCCGATCAGATTGATGTGAATGACCTTGCTGAAGCTGGCGAGGTCGTGCGCCTCGGTCGTGTTCGGCTCCTTGCCGCGGCGGGCGATGCGCTTGCCGATGGCGATGCCGGCGCAGTTGACGAGAATGCGCTCCTGCCCATGGGCTTGCCGAGCCTTGGCGATGGCCTCGTCCACGGATGGTTCGCTGGTGACGTCGCATTTGGCGAAGGCGCCGCCGATGTCCTTGGCGACCTGCGCGCCCGCATCGGCGTTCAGGTCGAGAATGGTGACTTTGACGCTCTTCTCCGCCAGCGCGCGTGCCGTCGCCGCGCCCAGTCCCGAAGCGCCGCCGGTAACAATCGCGGAAATGGCTTTGCCAAGCTGCATGGGGATGTCCTTTCGAACTGCCTAAAGAGGCCGGGCGGCCAAGCTGTCTGGCCAGTCATAAAGTCGTGCGGCGGTGTCGTAAAGGCGCGGCTGCCCCTTGTGCCGGCGTGCGCGACGCGGTTTTATGCGCCAGCCTGCCGGGTGGACCCGACTGCCGCCGCGGCACACGGAATGAGGAGGCTGACTTGTCCCGCAACAAGCTGATCGACCTTTACAGCGATACCCAGACGAAGCCGTCGGCCGGCATGCGCAAGGCGATGGCCGATGCCGAGGTCGGTGACGAGCAACGGGGCGAGGATCCCTCGACGAATGCGTTGCAGGAGCGGATCGCGGAGCGGCTCGGCAAGGAAGCCGCGGTTTTCCTGCCGTCGGGGACCATGTGCAATCAAATCGCCATGCTCGTGCATTGCCGGCCGGGCGATGAGATCATCGGCGCGGACGTGACGCATGTGTTCACGTCGGAGGCCGGTGGAGCATCGGCTTTGTCCGGCGCGCAGACGTGGCCGATCAAATGCAACAACGGGGTTTTTACCGGCGCCGACGTCAAGGCCG
>CADEFX010000083.1 GCA_902826715.1 uncultured Hyphomicrobiales bacterium
CTGTTCGATCGCGAAGGGCGGCTGAGGCGCCACTACTTCGGCAAGCCGGATGATATCATGCTGGCGGCCGAGATCATGGCCATGGCGGTCGAGGATGCAGGCGCGCCGCGCGAGCAGGCCGCCGACATCGAGAAGAAGCTGGCGCAGACGCTGGTCAATCCCGAGCACGATCACCACCACCATCATGATCACGAGCATGGCGACGACTGCGGCTGCGGGCACGATCATGCGCACGATCACGACCATCATCATCACGGGCATGACCACGGTCAGGGCGGAGGTAAGTCGCACTGATGGCGCGCACGGCATTGCAGCAGCGCTTTTCGGCGGCGGCCTGGATCGATCCGACCGTGCGCATCTTCGGGGGCGTGAAGATCGGTGAAGGCGCGAGCCTGTGGCCGTATGTGGTGATCCGCGCCGAGAGCAAGCACGTCAGCATCGGGCGCTTCACCAACGTGCAGGATCACGTGATGATCCACATCGGCTACACGAGCCCGACGGAGATTGGGGAATACTGCTCGATCGCACATCGGGTGGTGCTGCACGGCTGCACGCTCGGCGACAATTGCCTGGTCGGCATCGGCGCTACGATCATGGACGGCGTGGTCATCGGGGAAAATTCGATCGTGGCCGGCCACGCGTTCGTGCGCGAAGGCACGATCATTCCGCCCAACTCGATCGTCATGGGGACGCCGGCGAAGGTTGTACGCACGGCCAACAACTGGGTCGCCAACCGGGCGAACGCGTGGCTCTACAATCGCAATGCCCAGCACTACGCGCGCGGCGAGCATCGCGCGTGGGATGGGCCGGAGTTCGAGACCGCCAAGGCCGAGGAGCAGTCGCGGTTGGAAGCCGAGTTCACGCAGGTCTACGGCGCGAGCTGATTTCTCAGCGCGCGAGCTTCTTCCAGTCGGGAATCGGGCGGGCCGTCTCCTTGTTGGTGGCGAGCACCTGTTCGAGCGCGTGCGCAACCTCGAGGACCAGGGCGTCCGAGCCATTCGGGCCGACGACCTGAATGCCGAACGGCATGCCCAGGTGATCGACACCGCAGGGGATCGATGCCGCAGCCGGCAGCGCCATCGTCAGGGCGTACGTGATGGCGAGCCAGCGCATATAGGTCGGCATCTTCTCGCCATTCATGGTGTCGATGAAGAGCTGCGCGTGCGGGAAGGGCGACACCGATCCTGTCGGACAGATCAGCACATCGGAGTCCTCGAAGAATTCAAGGAAGCGCGTGTAAATCTTGCCCTGCTCGACGTTCGCCCAGGCCACATCGCCCAGAGAATACTTGAGGCCGCGATCGGTATTGTCGATGACGTTGCGGCCGAGCAGGTCGCGGTGCTTCTCCAGCCGCTCGCGATGCGCCGCCACGAAGTAGACCCCGCGCAGGATCTCGAAAGTCTCGTGCACGTTGGCCATGTCCGGGTCGCGGTCGATGGCTTCGCCGAACACGCTTCGGAATGACGCCGTACGCCCCTTGAACACCTTGGCGATCTCGCGATCGATCGGCGCGCAGCCGAGATCCGTTGAAAACGCGGCTCGCACCGAGCCAAGATCGACGTTGCCGAGCTTGGAGGGGAGGGACAGGCAGTCGTTGCTGGAGAACGGATCGCCCTTGTCGACGTCGGCCTGCGCCATCAGCAGCAGATGCGCATCCTCGATGGTGCGGCCCATGGGACCGGAAACCGCGAACGGCACGAGTAGCGCGGCCCGCGTCTCGCCCGGTACCACACCAGGCGACGGCCGGAACCCGGCGACGCCACAGAAGGCCGCCGGCGTGCGCAGGCTGCCGCCATAGTCGGAGCCTGTCGCCAGCGGCACCTGGCCAAGCGCCAAGGCCACGGCCGAGCCGCCGGACGAGCCGGCGCATGTCTTGAGCGGATCGAAGGGATTGCCGGTGGCGCCGTAGACCCGGTTCACCGTATTGGCCCCGGCGCCGAACTCCGGTGTGTTGGTCTTGGCGAGGATGACGCCGCCCTCGCCGCGCACGCGCGCCACCGCCGAATTGTCCGCCTCGGGCACGTGATCCTTGTAAAGGAGCGAGCCGTAGGTCGTCTTCAGGCCCGCGGTGTCCTGTAGATCCTTGACGCCGATGGGCAGGCCATGAAGCAACCCAAGATCCTCGCCGCGCATGACGGCCTGCTCCGCCTCCTTGGCGGCGGCGCGGGCATCCTTCTCGTCCATGGCGACGATGGAATTGACGGCTGGATTGGTTGCGGCGATGCGCGCCAGATTGCTCTCCAGCAGTTCCACGGGCGACAGCTTCTTGCGGCCGATGAGGCGGCGTGCCTCGACAGCGGAGAGATCGCAGGGGTCCGTCATGGCTTGTATCCGAGCTCCTTGTCGCCGAGATCCCAATAGATGCCGGTCACATGCCGCAGGCCCTCGCGCATCAGCGGCTTCAAGATGTGCTCGTTGGGTGCGTGCTGCGAGCATCCGCCGTAGCTCAGGGGAAACCACGCGCACGGCATGCCGACGATATACTGCAGAATATAGGTCATGTTCGAGCCGCCACCGTTGGGCAGCACGCCGCACTGGTGGTTGGAGTTGCGCTCGACGGCGGCCTTCATCCATTGCGCCCAGGGATGGCGCGGATCGGTGCGGCTGGAATAGAAACGGCCGTTGTTGCTGGTGGGCGGCGGCTCGATCTGCACGATCTGGAATCCATGCGCGTCAAGATGGTGGCGCAGATTGCTTTCCAGCGCGGTCTCGTCCGTGCCGTCGACATAGCGGAGCTGCACGACGGCGCGCGCCTTGGGCGGAATAGCGTTGACAGGGCGCTCGGGGTTGCCGGTCTCATAGGCCAGGACTTCGAACGTGTTCCAGCCGGTGACCTTCTCGATGCGGCTGAGACCCGGCTCGCCCCAGCGATCGTCGATCTTGGGCGATTTTGGCCCGCCATCGCGGTCGATGCCCTTCAGGACCTCACGGACATAATCCGGCATATTCGGACGCCAGCCTTCGACCAGAATCTTGCCGCTGGAATCGGCGATGCACGCAAGGGCATGCGCGAGAATGAGGCCAGGGTTGGCCAGCAGACCGCCCCAGTTGCCCGAGTGGTGGCCGCCGTCGCGAAGATTGACGCTGAGGGTGAAATTGCAGCAGCCGCGATTGCCGAGCGTGATGTTGGGTTTGCCGATCTCCGTGCGCGGCCCGTCGGAGGCGAAGAAGGCGTCCGCGGTGAAGTCGGCCTTGTTGGCCTCGACGATCTCCCTCAGGCCCTTGGAGCCGTTCTCCTCGCCCATCTCGAGGAGAAACTTGTGATTGAACCCGAGGGAGCCGCGCGTGGCGAGAATATGCTTGAGTGCCGCGATGTGGACGAGCTGCTGGCCCTTGTTGTCCGCGGTGCCGCGCCCGTACACGCGGTCGCCCTCGAACGAGAGCGACCAGGGATCGCGATTGTTCTCCCAGCGCCCCTCCATGCCGAGCACGACGTCACCGTGGCCGTAGCAGATGACGGTCGGCAGCGCCGGATCCTCCATACGTGTGGCGAGCAGCACCGGGCCGCAGCCGGCCAGCGGATTGGGGAAGATCTTGCAAGTGTAACCGAGCGGTTCGAGGTCCGGCTGGATGACGGTTTCGAGATAGCGCTGCAGGTCGCCGAGACGCGCGGGGTTCTGACTCTCCGTCGGAACGGCGATGTAGCGCGCCAGATCGGCGAAGTATCCAGCCTTGGCGTCATCGTAATAGGACAGCGCGCGCTCGATGGCATCCGTGCGGATCATGCGGGTTCCTATGCTCGGGGCGTAACGACAGTGCGGCCGACGATCTTGCCGTCGCGCAGGCGGGCGAGCACGTTGCCCACATCGTCGAGCGGGCGCGTCTCCACGGGCAGCGAGGGAAGGGCTCCGGTCTTGGCGAGCTGCATCATGTCGCGCATCTGGGCGAGGCTCCCGACGTAGGAGCCCATGATGGTGGCCGCCTTGAGCGGCAACATCGGCACGGGAAGCTGGGCCGCGCCACCGAACAGGCCGACGACGACCACGATCCCGCCCTTGCGGATCGTCGAGAAGCCGAAGCTGAAGGACGCGGCAGCGCCAACGTAGTCGACGGCGGCGGCAACGCCGCCCTTGGTGTCGCGCAGAAGCGCCTTGACCGCATCGGGTGACGAAGGATCGATGGTCTGTTTGGCACCGGCCTTGATGGCCGCATCCCACTTGGACTTGTCGATGTCGGCAACGATCGGCTTCACACCTAGCACGGCCTCAGCCATACGCACGCCGGAGAGGCCGACCCCGCCCGCACCGATGATGAGCAACTCGCCACCGCCGGCGAGCGCAGCCTTGGTCTTCACAAGCGCGCCATAGGCGGTGATGCCCGAGCAGGCGTAGGTGCAGGCCTGGGCCTCGTCGAGGTTGCCGAAATCGACCAGATAGCGCGCATCCGGCACGAGGACGTGCGTGGCGTAGCCGCCGTCGCGATTGACGCCCAGCGCGCGCGGCTGGTTGCACATATGCTCGTCGCCCGACGTGCACAGACCGCAGGTGCCGCAGCCGATCCATGGGTAGACGACGCGGCGTTTGCCGATCTCGGCACGCTCCGAGGCGGCTACATCCGGCCCCATGGCGATGACCTCGCCGACGATCTCGTGGCCGGGCGTGCGCGGCGGGGCAAGGCTCTTGGTCAGATCGACCTTGCGGCCGCTGCCGATGTCGAAATAGCCGTCCATCAGGTGCACATCGCTGTGGCAGACGCCGCAGCCCGTGACACGGACGAGTACTTCGCGGCCCTTGGGCTCCGGCGTCGGATCGGTCTGCTGCTCCAGCGGCTGACCAAACGTCACGATGCGATGGCTGAGCATGGGTGTTCCCCGGTTGGGCCTATGTGCTTTGGCATGCGAGGCGGGGGACCAGCCTAGTCCGGCTCATGCGGCGGCGCAAAGCCTCCCTGCGTTCAGAACGCTTGCGCCGGACGGCTGGGCGCGGCAGCCTGCGAGCCGGAACCAACACGTTGAACGGGGCAGGCCATGGCCGACTACGATCTGATCTTGAAGGGCGGGCGCATCATCGATCCGTCGCAGAACCTCGACGAGGTGAGCGACGTTGCCTTCAGCGGCGGCAAGGCGGCGGCCGTGGGCAAGAACCTGAAGTCAGGCGCCAACACCGAGGTGCGCGACGTCAAGGGCTACATCGTGACACCGGGCCTCATCGACCTGCACACGCACGTGTATTGGGGCGGCACGTCGCTCGGTATCGACGCCGAGGAATTCTGTCGGCTGTCGGGCGTGACGACCTGTGTGGACACGGGCAGCGCAGGTCCGGGCAACTTCGCGGGCTTCCGCAAACATGTGATCGAGCGATCCGATGTGCGCATCCTGGCCTACCTGCACGTGTCGTTCGCGGGCATCTGGGGCTTCTCAAAGACCATCATGGTGGGCGAGAGCGAAGACATCCGCCTGATGGCGCCGGCCGAAGCCGTGGCGGTCGCGGACGCCAATCGCGACGTGATCGTCGGCATCAAGGTGCGGGTCGGCAAGCATGCTTCGGGCGAGCAGGGCGCGGCCCCGCTCAACATGGCGATCCAGGCAGCCGAGGAGGCCGGCATGCCGGTGATGTGCCACATCGATCATCCGCCGCCGTCCTACGAGGAAGTGCTGGGCATGCTGCGCCCCGGCGATGTACTGACGCATGCCTTCCGCGCGTTTCCCAACGCGCCGTGCACCGTCCAGGGCACGGTGAAGCCGGCGGTGCTTGAGGCGCGCAAGCGCGGCGTGCTTTTCGACATCGGTCATGGCAAGGGCTCGTTCTCGTTCAAGACCGCGCGCGCCATGCTGGCCAACGGGTTCTATCCCGACACCATATCGTCCGATGTGCACGTGCTGTGCATCGATGGGCCGGCCTTCGATCAGGTGACGACCATGTCGAAATTCCTGATGCTCGGCATGCCGCTTATGGATGTGATCCGCGCCTCGACCTCGAACGCGGGACATGCGCTGAAGCGGACGGAACTCGGCAGCCTGAAGGCCGGATCGGCGGGAGATGCGACGATCCTGTCCATCAAGGAGGGTAAGTTCGACTACGAGGACGCCGCCGGCGAGCACATGACCGGCGACAAGAAAATCATCGCCGAAGGTACGGTGATCGGCGGCAAGTGGTGGCATCCGAAACGCTCGCAGAAGTTCGCGCGCGTTGGCGCCAAGACCAAGGAAACCGCGTGATGACCCCCGAGGAAAAACTCAAGTCGATGGGCCTGGAGCTGCCCAAGATTCCAACGCCCATGGGCAATTACGTGCCCTACAAGGTCGACGGCAAGACGATCTATCTGGCGGGGCAGGGGCCGCGCCGGCCCGACGGGTCGTCGATCTCTGGGCGTGTCGGCGAGGACGTGACGGTGGAGCAGGCCTACGAGTTCGCGCGCGGCGTTGGCCTGAGCCTGCTCGCCGTTGCCAAGACCGCGGCCGGCGATCTCGGCAAGGTCGAGGTGCTGAAGGTGCTGGGAATGGTCAATGCGGTACCGGGCTTCGGCGATCAGCCCAAGGTCATGAATGGCTGCTCGGACCTGTTCGTGGCGGTGCTCGGCGATCGCGGGCGGCACGCGCGCTCGGCCGTCGGCATGGGCGGCCTGCCCGCCAACATCCCCGTCGAGATCGAAGCAATCATGCGGATCGTCGATTAAATCCCCTCTCCCCATCCTTTCATGGGGAGAGGGAGAAGAAGCGCTCCCTCAAATCTTAGTGACAGCCTTCCCTGTCTTCCTCTCTAGCCGCACCAGAAGCTGATCGAGCTCGGCGATGTCGTCGGCATCGAGCTTGGGGCCGGGGGCGCGGACGGCGGCCGAGCCGATGGCGCCGCGGCGGCGCAGGATCTCCTTGCGCAGCGCGAGGCCGATGCCGGGCTGCAGCTCGTGACGCAGGATCGGCAAATAGAGATCGTAGAGATCCTCGGCTTCGTCGGCCTTGCCGGCGGCGAACAGCGCGTGCATGCGCACCATCATGTCGGGGAAGGCGAAGCCCGTCATGCCGCCATCGGCGCCGCGGCGATATTCCTGCGGCAGGTGGATGCCGCCGTTGCCGCACAGGATCGGCATGGTGCGCCGCGCCTTGCCGTCACAGGCGCGGCGGATCGCGGAAAGCTTGCGCAGGCCGGGCGCCTCCTCGTGCTTGAACATGGCGATCTGCGGGAACTCGTCGACCATCTGCAGGAAGCAGCCGGCCGAAAAGTACACCCCTGAGAGTTGCGGATAATCCTGTACGCACACGGGAATGGATAGTCCCAGCTCCTTCAGCACGCCGCGCATGTAGCCGAGCACGGCCTCGTCGGTCCGCAGACCCGGGATGGGCATGACCATGACGCCGGCGGCACCCGCCTCCATCGACGTGCGTGCAATTTTCGTCAGCTGCGCCGTACCCGGATTGCTGACGCCGACGATGGTCGGGATGCGGCCCTTGGCAGCCGTGATGAAGCGGCGGGCGACATCGATGGTCTCGCTCTCGGACAATTTCTGGAACTCGCCCATGACGCCGAGCACCGTCATTCCGTGCACGCCGCACTTGAGATAGAAGTCGACGAGCCGGTCGATGCTGTCGAAGTCGATACGGCCATCGTCGTAAAACGGCGTGGCAGCGATGACGTAGATGCCCTTGGCGTCGGCGGGAAGCTTGGCGGACATGCGCGTCTCCGATGAAAGGTTCAGCTCTGCGCGAGCTCCAGGATGACGCCGTTGGCGTGGCGGGGCGCGATGTTGAGAACGCCCGACGCGACGGAGATTGCGCGATCGCCCAGCATCTTCTTCGCGGCGCCGATATCGCTGACGCGCAAGGCCAGCGTCACGCCACCTTCCTGCGGCAGGCCATCGAGCGGAACGCCGGCATGCCGCTTTTCAAGAGTTGCACGATCAAGAAACACGAAAGCTCCGCGCTGGCCGCCCGAGGCAACGCGCAAGGCGCCATCGGCGTCTGCCGTGACAGGTTGATCGATAAGGCCGGCCATATGCTCGGCGGCGGCCTTGGGATCGGCCGACAGCAGCTCGACACGATCGATGCTGGTGGCGGTGTTGGCGTGGCGCGTCAGCTCGGGAAACCAGACGGCCTCGCGTGTCAGGTGCTCGCAGGCAAAGATGCGCATGCCGCCGGGACGGTCGTTCAAGGGCCACAGGAAGGTGCGGAATCTGGCTTCGGTCTTGCGGCCGTCCGGCAGATCGACCGGCCGTCCGAAATCGAACGGGCCGGTGCCGGCGAGCCCGCGTGCCGTGATCTCGGCAACGCCATCGGCGGCGCTGCTGGTGGTGAAGGCGCTGCGCTCGATCCCCTCGCCGCGGACTTTGAGGAATTCACGGGTCGGCGCATTGCGCTCGGTGTCGGCAACGACGCCGATCAGCTCGATGTAGTCCTCAGCCAGCATGATGGTGTGGTTGGCCGTGCCCATGGCGGCGGTATGGATGCCGCGCGGCGCCACGGTGAAGCCCAGCGCGCGCCAGCTTTCGGCGGCGGCGTCGAGGCTGCGGGCGAGGATCACGACGTGATCCAGGCCGACGATGGATTTGAGTGCCATGGAGATGCCCCGTTGGGTTGGCGCAGCGAGGCGCCGGATATCGAGAGAAAGTCGCCCGAGGGACTTTGCGATGTCAACAGGTGGCGTGCGCAAGCATCGCTTGCAGGGGATGCGGCAACAGGCTTGGATGACTCCCCACCTCGAGACGGATCAGCCGATGCCATCGACACCTGCCATGCCGCCCTCGCTCTGGGCCGCGGTGACACCTGCCGGACCGAAACTGTCATCGCTCAAAGGTCCAATTCAGGCCGACGTGCTGGTGATCGGCGCTGGTTTCACCGGGTTGTCGACGGCGCTGCATCTGCGGCGCGCCGGCATCGATGTGGCCGTCGTGGAGGCAGCGGAGCCGGGCTGGGGCGCGTCCGGGCGCAACAACGGGCAAGTGATCCCGACGCTGTCGCGGCCCGATCCCGACGACATTGTGCGCAAATACGGGGCCGCCGGCGAGCGGCTGGTGGCGCTGATCCGCGATTGCGCCTCCATTCTGTTCGATACGGTGCGCGAAGAGCGCATCGATGCGGAGGCGGAGCAGAGCGGCTGGATGCAGCCGGTGCATTCGCCGGGCCGCATGAAGATCGCCGAGCGCCGCGTCAAGCAGTGGTCAAAGCACGGTGCACCCGTGGAATTGCTGACCCGTGACGAGGTGCGCAGCATGACTGGCTCCGACGCCTGGTACGGCGGCTTCTGGAATCGCAGCGGCGGGCACGTCAATCCGCTGGCACTGACGCGCGGGCTGGCCCGCAGCGTGCTCGGCCGCGGCGGCCGCATCTATGCCAATTCGCCGGTGACATCGTTCCGGCATGACGGGTCGCGCTGGATCAGCGAGACGGCGCAGGGCAGCGTGCACTCGCGCGCGCTGGTGCTGGCCACCAACGCCTATACCGGCGAGTTCTCCTCCACGCTGGCACCAGAGATCGCGCGCGAGGTGGTGCCGGTGCTGTCATGGCAGATGGCGACGCAGCCGCTGTCCGACAATGTACGCCGGAGCATCATCCCCGGCCGGCAGGCGGTATCGGATACGCATCGGGAGCTGTATTTCGCGCGTTACGATGCCCGCCACCGGCTGATCACCGGCGGCAACCTGCTCATGCCCTTCCGCAAACGCGAGCGCATGCGCGCGTATGTGGCTGAGCGCATGGAACGGCTATTCCCCCAGATCGGCCCGGTCACCATCGATCCCATCTGGAACGGCTACGTCGGCATGACGCGCGACTTCTTTCCGCGCATGCACCGGCTCGGACCGGACGCATTCGCATGGGCTGGATGCAACGGCCGCGCGGTAGGGCTCTCGGTCGCGCTCGGGCGTGAGCTGGCGCGGGCGGTGACAGGAACCCCGGTCGGGGAGCTGGCCCTGCCGCTGAGCGAGCCCGATCCGCTGCCCGCGCACGGCCTCGTGCGGCGTCTGGCGCCGCTGACACTCGGCTACTATCGCTACCTGGACGCCAAGGAGATCTGATCGACCGTCAGCGCCCCTTCGGCTGCGTCGGTACGGCCTTCATAGTGTTCTCGCCATCGACCTGCTTCTTGATCTCGGCATCGACATATTCGAGCTTGGCCTTGTCGCGCAATCCTGCAGCGATCTCCTGAGCCTTGCGATGCACCAGGGAGGCCAGGATGCGCTCCTTGACCTGCTCGAACGGCGGCGCGCCACGCGCACGGCGATCCTCGACCTTGATCAGGTGCCAGCCGAACTTGGTCTGCACGGGCATGGAGACATCGCCCTTCTTCAGCTTGAAAGCGGCCGTCTCGAACTCCGGCACCATCTGCCCCTGGGCAAAATAGCCAAGGTCCCCGCCGTCTTCCTTGCTGCCGGGATCCTGGGAATGCTCCTTCGCCATCTTCGTGAAATCTTCGCCGTGCGCGATCTTCTCGTAGATCTCGCGAGCCTTGTCCTCGCCTTCAACCAGGATGTGGCGCGCGCGCACCTCCTCCTCGGGCTTGATGCCCGACACCTGCTGGTCGTAAAGCTTGCGCGCCTCGCGATCATCGACCGAGCTCTTCACGCTGCGCTCGAAGTAAGAATCACGCAGTGCGCGGCGGCGCCAGTACTGCATGCGCTCGTCGAACTGTGCGCCCGAAGCCAGCTTCTCGCCTTCGGCGGCCTCGGCAAAAAGCTGGTTCTCGATCAGGTATTCCAACAGGACGCGGCGACGCTGCTCGGGCGGCAGGGTGCCCAGCTCATTGCCGATCTCGGCGTCGGCAAGGCGCATGTCACCCTCGGTGATGGACTTGCCGTTGACCTTGGCCACCACCTGATCCTGCGCCAGGGCCAGCGAGCCGGTCATGATGGTGGCGGCGGCGACAAGCGCGACGAGGGAACGCGCAAAAAGTCTGATCACGGGCAAGTCCTTGTTGTCGGATAATCCGTTTCGGCAATCGTGTGACACGCAACGCACGCGAGCCCACGCCGGCGCGCGCAGGTGTTCATTGCCGACGGCTAGAGCGTCCGGCGGCGCATGACTACTTAACATTTCTTCACATGGCGAGAATACGGCCTCCCGGCGCGGGCGGTGGTCGCGTTGACATTGCCGGAGGCGGTCCTTATCTGTTTCGCGACTGCGGCTCCGGCCGGGGTTCCACGAGGCGTGTCCGCTCAGTTCTCCGCTTCTCCAAAAGAGATACGATCAGAGCTTGATGCCGGGCCGGCCTGCGGACCGGAAGATACAGATTTTATCCTTGCCGCCCCGGGGTCGACCGTGCCCCTGTCGCCGGCGAGATGACTTTGAGGACCACTCCATGCTGTCCCTGGGCTCGATTGCCTCCAAGATTCTCGGCTCCTCGAACGAGCGCAGGGTCCGGAGCTATCGATCCCGCGTCGAAGCCATCAACGCGCTGGAGCCGGAGATCGCGCGTCTGAGCGATGCCGACCTCAAGGCACGCACGGACATGTTCCGCAAGCAGCTCGACGACGGCGTCGATCTGGACGATCTGCTGGTGCCGGCATTCGCGACCGTGCGCGAGGCGGCCAAGCGCGCCCTTGGCCAGCGCCATTTCGACGTGCAGCTCATCGGCGGCATGGTGCAGCACGAAGGCAAGATCTCCGAAATGAAGACTGGCGAAGGCAAGACGCTGGTCGCCACGCTTGCCGTCTATCTCAATGCCCTCACCGGACGCGGTGTCCACGTCGTGACCGTGAACGACTACCTGGCCAAGCGCGATGCCGAGTGGATGGGCGCGGTCTACAAGTTCCTGGGCCTGACCGTCGGCTGCATCGTCCACGAGCTCGACGATCGGGAGCGCGCCGAGCAGTACGCCTGCGATGTGACGTACGGCACCAACAACGAGTTCGGCTTCGACTATCTGCGCGACAACATGAAGATGCGCACCGACGACATGGTGCAGCGTCCGCATTACTTCGCCATCGTCGACGAGGTGGACTCGATCCTGATCGACGAGGCGCGCACACCGCTTATCATCTCCGGCCCGGTGGAAGACCGCTCCGATTTGTATATTGCCGTCGACGCGCTGATCCCGAAGCTGGAGAAAACCGACTTCGAGCTGGACGAGAAGCAGAAGCAGGTGTCGCTGACCGAGGCCGGCAACGAGCGCATCGAGCAGATGGCGCGGGAAGCGGGCCTCCTCAAGACCGGCTCGCTCTACGACATCGAGAACGTCACGATCGTGCATCACGTGAACCAGGCGCTCAAAGCGCACAAAATGTTCCTGCGTGACCGCGACTACATCGTCAAGGACAACCAGGTCATCATCATCGACGAGTTCACCGGCCGCATGATGCAGGGCCGGCGCTATTCGGAAGGCCTGCACCAGGCGCTGGAAGCCAAGGAAAGGGCGGAAATCCAGCCGGAGAACCAGACGCTCGCCTCCATCACCTTCCAGAACTACTTCCGCCTGTATGAAAAGCTTGCCGGCATGACCGGCACGGCCTCCACCGAGGCCGACGAGTTCATGGAGATCTACAAGCTCGACGTGCTGGAGATCCCGACCAACGTTCCCGTTGCCCGCCGCGACCTCGACGACGAGGTGTACCGCACGGCTAAGGAGAAGTGGGACGCCATCATTCGCGACATCGAGAATGCACAGAAGCGCAAGCAGCCCGTGCTCGTCGGCACCGTGTCGATCGAGAAAAGCGAGATGCTGGCGGATATGCTGAAGAAGCGTGGCATCCCGCATCAGGTGCTCAATGCGCGCTATCACGAGCAGGAAGCCATCATCATCGCCCAGGCGGGCGTGCCAGGCGCGGTAACGATCGCCACCAACATGGCCGGCCGCGGCACGGACATCCAGCTTGGTGGCAACCTACAGATGCGCACGCTGACGGAATGCGCGGACTTGCCCGAGGGGCTGGAGCGCAACAAGAAGATCGCCGCCATCAAGGAGGAGATCGAGCGCAACCGGCAGATCGTGCTCAATGCATCGGAGACGATCGAGCTCGAGCCCGCCAAGAACGGCAAGGCCGCCGCCGCCGTCACATTCCCCGGCGGGCTGTACGTGATGGGAACGGAGCGGCACGAGAGCCGGCGCATCGACAACCAGTTGCGTGGCCGGTCGGGCCGCCAGGGCGACCCCGGCCGCACCAAGTTCTACCTGTCGCTCGAAGACGACCTGATGCGCATCTTCGCCGCCGACCGCATCGACGGCATGCTGAAGAAGCTCGGGCTCGAGGAAGGCGAGGCGATCACGCACCGCTGGATCAACAAGGCGCTGGAGAACGCGCAGAAGAAGGTCGAGGCCCGCAACTTCGACGCCCGCAAATACGTGCTGAAGTACGACGACGTGATGAACGATCAGCGCAAGGTGATCTTCGAGCAGCGCATCGACATCATGGGTGAAGAGGACGTCAGCGAGACGGTCGAGGGCATGCGGCAACAGGTGTTGCAGGAGCTGGTGACGCAGCACATTCCCGAGAATGCCTACGCCGAGCAGTGGAACGTCGGGGACCTGAAGACCAAGATCAAGGACATCTACGATCTCGATCTCCCGATCGAGGCATGGGCCGCGGAAGAAGGCATCGCCGATCAGGAGATCCGCGAGCGGGTGACCAAAGAGGTCGACGCCAAGGCGAACGCGATTGCCGAGACGCTCGGCCGCGAGGTCCTGAATGGCTACGAGAACGCCAAAGGTCTGACGGGCTTCGTCGACAGCCAGCCCGAGCTGAAGGCCCTGATGGAGCAGGAGCCGACGCAGCAGAGCGTGGAGGCCATCGGCCACGCAATCCTGGCCTCAGGCCGCAGCGAGATCCGCGTCAACGGTGCCGCGCCCGAGGATATGGCCTCGCAGGCGGATCGCATCGGCTTTGCCTTCCAGCGCCAGTACATGGACGCGCGCGGATTGATGGCGGACGTCGAGAGCGCCAGCAGCCGCGATCCCGTCACCATCGGCAAGGCGCGCATCCGCGACATCGAGAAGATGGTGCTGCTGCAGACGTTGGACCATCTGTGGCGCGAGCACCTGGTCACGCTCGAGCATCTGCGGCAGGTGATCGGCTTCCGCTCCTACGGGCAGCGCGATCCGCTCAATGAGTACAAGTCGGAAGGCTTCCTGCTGTTCGAGGCGATGCTGGCACGATTGCGCGAAGCCGTAACCGGCCAGCTCATGCACATCCAGTTCTCGGCCAACGAGCCGCCGGAGATGGAGCCGGAGGAACTGCCTCCTATGCAGGCCCACCACATCAATCCGCTGACCGGCGAGGACGAGTTCGAGATGGCCGATGCGGTGCTGGCGGCCGGGCGCGGCGGCGCCATGCCTGCGCGAGAGCCCAAGGCCGAGCCGCTGCGCGTGCGCAAGGCAGAGGCCGTCGATCCCAACGATCCCGCCACCTGGGGCAAGGTCGCACGCAACGACAAATGCCCGTGCGGCTCAGGCAAGAAATACAAGCACTGCCACGGCCGGCATTAGCACGCCTCGTCGAGCCTGCCACTCTCAACGACGTTGTAAGCCAGCGCCGTCGCGGTCGGCGAGCCGACGACCTTTAGTCGCTCCTTTCGCAATCGACTTGGATTGACGCCCGTTGCGTATTGGTGGCACGGCGTGTTCTCTAGCGCCGCTCTGGGGCTCACCGATATGAAATCGCTGCACATCGCCATCGCCGGAGCAGGCACGACGGGACTGGCGGCGGCGGCGTTTCTGGTGCGGGCCGGGCACGACGTTCGGCTGTTCGAGCGTTTCAGCGAGCCGCGCCCGCTCGGCGCCGGCATTTTGCTGCAGCCGACAGGGCTCGCGTGCCTGGCGCAGCTCGGGCTCGACGGCGACGCCATCAGGCTCGGCGCGCGCATCGATGCCATCGCAGGCGAGACGGCGCTCGGGCGCACCGTGCTCGACATGGCCTATGCGCAGCTTGCACCGCATTACTTCGGCGTCGGTATTCATCGCGGGGCGTTGTTCGGCATTCTGCATCACGAGGTGTTGCGGCTCGGCATACCGGTGACAGCCGATGTGCAGGTTGCTCGCTCGGACCTGGGGAGCAGCGGCCGCCGCCTGGTAGACACCGCCGGGCGCGAGCATGGCCCCTTCGATCTCGTCATCGATGCCACGGGGCTGCGTTCGCCGCTCAGGCGCGAAGCCGACGCGCAGGTGCGCGAGCGCCCGTTTCCGTGGGGAGCCCTGTGGAGCGCTGTGCCGTTGCCCGCCGAATGGCCGGGAAAGGCGATTTTGCGCCAACGTTACGACGGCGCGCGCGTCATGATCGGTGTGCTGCCGATCGGACGGCTTCCAGGACAGGATCGCGACCTCGCGGCCTTCTTCTGGAGCCTGCGCGCGGACCAGTATGAGACTTGGAAGGCGGCGGGCATGAATGCGTGGCGCAGCCGCGTCGTGGCCCTCTGGCCGGAGCTGGAGCCGGTGATCGCAGGCCTGTTGCGGCCGGATGATCTCACGTTCGCCACGTATTCGGACATGACGATGCGCACGCCCATCGGCGATCGGCTGGTGATCGTCGGCGACGCGGCGCATTGCACGAGCCCGCAACTGGGGCAGGGTGCGAACCTGGGCCTTGCCGATGCCGCAACTCTCGCGCGATGCCTCAGCGAAGGCACCGATCTCGCCGAGGCGTTGGCGCGATATGCCGATGCACGCCGGCGGCACGTGCGCTTCTACCAGTTTGCCAGCCGCTGGCTGACGCCGTTCTTCCAATCGGAAAGCTCGGCGGCGGCGGCAATGCGTGACCTGACCTTTGGCCCGGCGAGCCGCTTGCCCTTCGCGCGCCGGCACATGCTGGCAACGCTGGCCGGCATCAAGACCGGTCCCTTCAGCCAGCTCGATCCCGGCGATTGGCACGAAGCCTACCGAACGGCACCCCAGCCAGCACAGGCGATCGCCGCAGTCCGACAGACGGTTGCCCCGCCAGGCTGAAGCAACGGGCTCCCTATCTGGCGCGCACCGATCGCGGCAAAGCGGACTGCTGCTCCCGCAGGGCGTCGCACTGGCCGTCTGAACCGGCGCGATGCACGGCAAGGGCATTGGCATCGCCCGACGTGCCGAGATCACCGTCACGCACGACGTAGCGCCGATTGCAGATGCCGACCGTCGGAGGAACATGGACGCGCGCGAAAGCGTCGTAGCCAGCCTTCAGATCCTGCCAGAAGTCGCTCGCAGGGTGGCCCGCATGCCGCGCCATCGCCGGCTCCGTCATGCGGAACGGGAAGATGTGGACGTGCACGCGCTGCTGGCCGTGCGCCATGGCGGACTGAACCAAAGCATAGATCTCGTCGAGGACGGTATCGGTCATGGCAAAGCAGCCCGCCGACGAGCAGCCGCCGTGAAGGAGAATGTACGACCCGGTGCGCTGCAGCCGCTGGTCGAGCGCATTGGGAAAACCGAGATTGAAGGCCTTGCGCCAGCGGCCCCGGTGGCGGCCCTGCCGCGCCGTGATGCTGTAGAAGCCCTCGGGGCTCTGCTTGTCGCCCTCGCGGATCTTAGGGCCGAGCGTGCCGGTCCAGTGGCAGATTGGATAGGTTTCGAACAGCACGAAGCTATTGCCCTTGCGCAGCCAGACCTCGAGTTCGGACTCGGCCTTGAAGATGCGGACGAAGACGGCGTTGCCTTCGGCCAAGCCCCTGGCAGCGAGCCGCGCATCGACAGTGGCGACATCGGGCGTGCCGGGAAGGGGTGTCTCGCCGCGGACCCAGGCGCGCTGACGCTCGACGCGGTCGGGAGCAGCGTCCGTCAGTTCGATCACGAGCGCTGAGGCAGGAGCGCATAGGATGGCGAACGCAGCCATGACCACGCCAACCAGACCGCTTCCGAATAGACGCAAGACCTGCAAAAGCCGCCCGTCCCCCACCGCTCACAAGGTTAACCGAGTATGGCACACCGCTGCACAGAATGGGCCAATCCGGTGGACGTCCGATAGCAAAAACGCTCCGTGTTGCGCATAAGCTTCGCCGCAACGGCTCTAACTCATGCGCAACAGCATCAATCGGTTTGGCCCGAGAACCCCAGTCCGACAGGAGCATGAGACTTGCCGAACAAACCCGGCGTCGAGCTCGTGAACGCCGGCGAGGCTCGCTCTGGGGAGGATTGCGCCGGCACATCGACGGAGGCAATGGACCGCATCTTGGGCCCCGCCGCCATCGTGCGCACCTCGGCGATCTGCTCGCGGCCGCTCGGCTTGAAGGGCTCATACTTGAGCCGCTCGTAGCGGGGACACTGGCTCTCGGCATCGACGCGCGCGCCGCTCGTAAAGTTGACGTTCACCAGATACTTGCGCTCGCACACGGCGACTTGCGGCGGCTGCCGGGTGGCCTCGAAGTAGTCGTAGCCTTCCTTCATGGTGACCCAGAACGGATACCACCTGTGCTTGCGATACTGCGCCATCTTCGCTTCCGTCATGCGGAAGGGGTAGGCGTGCACCTGGAAACTCTCGTGGCCGCCGATGAACTGCTCGCGCGCGAGCGCGTAGATCTCCTCGATCAGCGCATCCGTCATGGCATAGCAGCCGGCCGACTTGCACTTGCCGTGCACCATCAGGAACTCGCCTGTGCGCCGGTGCGACTTGTCGTAGGCGTTCGGGTAGCCAAGGTTGAATGCCAGGTGAAAGCCGGAGTTCGGATTCATCTGCTGGTTGCTGATGGTGTAGAAGCCCTCGGGCGCCTGCTTGTCGCCCTGCCGCTCCTTGGGACCCAGATCACCCGACCAGTTGCAGATGGGATAGGTCTTGAAGTGGTAGAAGCGCCCGTCATCGCGCTGCTTCCAGAGTTCTAGCTCCGACTCTTCCTTGAAGATGCGCACGAAGATCGGCGCTTCCGCCTTCATGCCCTTCTTGCCCAGGAGCATCATGGTCTCCTTGGGAAGCGGCCGCATGGCGGGCGTAAGAATGTCAGTCCCGCAGCCCGACAAACCGGCTGCAACGACCGCTGCAAGTCCAACGCGAAACAGGATCTTGCTCATAGTCCCCCGGCTGATGAGTGCCTGCAGTACTCCTGGCACGATCACCATCTCGATTCGTTCTGGTTAAGATAAAGTTAAGACCGGCACGTGACTAGAACTTATGTGCCACAGAACGCCGCTCACACTCGCTGACAGTATGGCCGCAAGCACGGCATGCGTTTGGCCCAAATGGGACGATTTTGTGGGCGTTCAGAAGGGGATAGGGGCGGGAGCTTGCCCATGCACTTTCAGTTAGTCGCAAGCAAAATTTGATAGACCCGCCATCCTCCCCCTAGCTCTGGCAACCGCGAAGCCGCTTCGACGTAGCCGCACCGACGCTCAAGAAACTCGTTGCGTACGATCCGTTCGTCCCGCCATTCCACGCGCCAATGATCTTTCATGTACTTTCGCGACACCTCGACCCGCACCGGTGATCCATTCCCGCCCTCATCCCGCAGCCAGCAAAACGCCACCTCACGATTCGAATCGATGTGAACCGGCTCATCATATTTGTAAGCCACGCTAAGCCTCCCTAGCACTTGGTCTGTTAGAGTGCTAAGCCGATTCTAGGTAGCAAAGCCACGAAGATTTCGAAGGTCGGGAGCTACAGCGACCGCCCGATGTCCAGGAAGCGCTGATGGCGCTGCTGGCGAACCTCGTTCGGGCTCATGCCGTCGAACTCGCCCAGGGTCTTGCGGATGGCGTCGCCGGTGCGCTTGATGGCGCCTTCCTGGTCGCGGTGCGCACCACCCACCGGCTCGGCGATGATGCTGTCGATGACACCAAGCTCCAGCAGGTGCTGCGCGGTAATCTTCATGTTGTTGGCGGCGTCCTCGGCACGCGCCGAATCTCGCCACAGGATGGAAG
>CADEFX010000084.1 GCA_902826715.1 uncultured Hyphomicrobiales bacterium
GGCGCTTTCATACAGACCGCTCCCGACAACAAGCGCATGCGAGGCCGCTTCTATGTCAAGAAGCCGGGTCGCCTACGCTTCGAGTACGCGCTTCCGAGCAAGCAACTGATTGTTTCGGATGGCCAGATGGTGGCTATCCAGGACCTCGACATCAATACGGATGACCGGATTGCGCTCGACCAGACCCCCTTCCGTCTGCTTGTGAAAAAGGATGTGGATCTGCTGCGCGATGCCCGGATCATAGACGTGCAGGAAGCCGACGACCTGGTGGTCGTGACGCTGCAGGACAAAAGCACCGACGTGGCGGGCCGCATCAAGCTTTTCCTATCGAAAGCCCCGGAACTCGACCTGAAAGAATGGGTGACGACTGACGCCCAGGGGCTCGATACACGGGTGGAGGTGTCAGGCCTCGTCAAATCCGAGGAAATTGACGTGGCGCTGTTCAAGATTACGAGTCCTGCACTATTGAATTTGCAGAAAAATCAATAAGTTGATCCGAATCGTTGGGTCGCCCTGAAACAAATAGTAAAAAACGCGTGAGCACGTTCTACCCCGGGGCTTGAAAAGCTGGGGATCTCACCCAGATTCGTTGCAGAGCGGATGATGTCGCTTTCATCGGTAGTGCCCCCCGTCTAGCCGAAGACATCATTCGCAGCGTCGGCTTCCCTCCCGGCGCTCTGCGCGAAAGCGCATCTGACGCCCGACCTCCTCCCCCGGGGTCGGGCGTTTTCTTTTTGGCTTCAAGCTATCGTTGTGTGGATACGCCGGAAACTCAGGCGCCGACGCGGGCCTCGGCCACGTGCGCGAGCCGGCTATCGATGATCCGGAGCTCCGCCGCCAGCCGTGTCAGACGCGCGGTGATCTTGCCGCTGATGTGCTCGGCAAGATGCCGGTCGTCTCGCATCTGGCCGTGCATGGCCTCGCGAACCAGTTTCAAAGCCCTGACGGGTGTCTTCGCGACCACGGTGATCGAATAGTCGTGCTCCACAAGCATAGCCAGCTCGCCGATAAGGGAACCCGCCTCAATGGGCTCGGCGCGCACGTCGGCCCCAGACCGTTTCAGGCACACGGCTTCGCCCGAGACGATGACATAAGCAGCGTCTCCGGGCGCTCCAGAATGAACGATGATGTCGCCCTCGCGGAACACAATGCGTTCCGCCTGCCGCACAATCTCGGTGATCTGCAGCGGCTTCAACCCCTGGAAGATTTCCAGCCTCAACAGGGGTTTGATCAACGCGTCCATGGCCATGGTGGCTTCAACCCTGAAACAGACATGTGGCTTCCCTGTGGCAACGCGACGCAATTCGCGCTGACAGGAACGCACGCCTCGAGGCCGAAGCTCGTCTGATTCGGGATGCGGGGCCACCCCATGTGGAGAAGGCGTGGAAACGCTGTGCGCAAACGCGCGACGCGGCTTCAGACTGCCGCTTCCGTTTTCGCATCGAAGAAATGCAGCCGGGCGGGGTTCATCGCCAGGCGGAGCGATTCCTGAATCTTAGTGCGTGTCGTCGGCTCAACGGAGGCGACCATGGTGCCGTCGCCGACGCGGACATCGAGCAGGATTTCTGATCCGAGCTGTTCGATGACCTCGACCTTGGAGTCGAATGACAGGCCAGCCGGATCGGACCCGTTGGCCACTCGCAGATCCTCGGGGCGGATGCCCAGTGTCATCTGCTGGTTCGCGTGCGGCTTCAACCGGTCGACCAGATGAGGTGGAACCACGATGTTCATCCCTCCGTTGACGGCCGTCAGGCCGCCATCGCGCTCCGTGACGGTGACCGTTGAGAAGTTCATAGCCGGCGATCCGATGAAGCCGGCGACGAACTTGTTGGCGGGCTGGTTGTAGAGCTCGAGCGGCTCGCCGACCTGCTGCACCCAGCCGTCCTTCATGACGACGACGCGATCGCCGAGCGTCATGGCCTCGACCTGGTCGTGCGTGACGTACACGGCGGTCGTGCCGAGCCGCTGGTGCAGCTTCTTCAGCTCCACGCGCATTTGCACGCGCAGCTTGGCATCGAGATTCGACAGCGGCTCGTCGAACAGGAAAACTTGCGGATGACGGACAATGGCGCGCCCGAGCGCAACGCGCTGACGCTGCCCTCCCGACAACTGGCGCGGCTTGCGCTTCAGCAGTTCCTGGATGCCGAGAATGTCGGCGGCGTGATTGACGCGAGTGACGATCTCGCTCTTGTCGAACTTCCGCATCTTGAGGCCAAACGCCATGTTATCGAAAACGCTCATATGCGGATAGAGGGCGTAGTTCTGAAATACCATGGCGATGTCGCGATCCATGGGGGCAAGCTCGTTGACCACCTGGCCGCCGATGGAGATATCGCCGGAACTGATCGCCTCTAATCCGGCGATCATGCGCAACGTGGTGGTCTTGCCGCAACCCGAAGGGCCTACGAAGACTACGAACTCCTTGTCGCGGATTTGCAGGTTCACGTCTTTGACGGCATGCACGCTGTCATAGAACTTGTTGATTTGCTTTAGGACGACTTGCGCCATCTCATTCTCACCCTGCCCTGGACGCCGAAACCTATACGATCGAACTTTCGAGCGGGACCGCCCGCGCCCGCTAACCCTTTACCGAGCCCGTCAGGCCCGAAACGTAGTGCTCAACGAAGAACGAATAGACCAGCGCCACCGGTATAGATCCCAGCAACGCGCCTGCCATCAACGGCCCCCAGAAGAAGACGTCGCCGCGGATCAGCTCCGACGTGACGCCCACCGGCACGGTCTTCTGTTCGGGCGAGGACAGGAACACCAGCGCATAGATGAACTCGTTCCACGAGAGCGTGAAGGCGAAGATGCCCGCCGACAGGATGCCGGGGATCGCTACGGGGATGATGATGTAGAGCATCGCCTGCCAGCGCGAGGCGCCGTCAATGCGCGCGCATTCCTCCAGCTCCTTCGGCACGGCCTTGAAGTAGCCCATCATAAGCCAGGTACAGAATGGGATCAGGAACGTCGGATAGGTCAGGATCAGCGACCACGGCGTATCGCCGAGCTTGTAGTTGCGGATGATCTCGGCCAGCGGAATGAACAGCAGCGTTTGTGGCACCAGGTAGGTGATGAAAATGCCTGTGCCCAGGCTGCCCGCGAACGGGAAGTTCAGCCGCGACAGCGCGTAGCCCGCGAGCACGCCGCAAAACAGGGAGATGGCCGTGGACGCCGCGGCGATGATCATCGTGTTCCACAGCCAAGTGGCGAACAGTGTTTCCTCGAACAGATACCTGATGTGATCAAGCGTGGGCTTAAGCGTAAAGAACGGATTGTAGTTCATGGCATTCCACGGACGGTACAGCTCGCCGTCGGGGCGGAATGATGTGATCACCATCCAATAGAACGGGAACAACAGGAACAGCAGGAAAAGGAACAGTGGGATGCGGAAATAGACCCACGTTCTCCACTTGGCGCCTTCGATCATGGGTCAGCGAACCTCGACGCGACGGATGTACAGGAGTTGGACGATCACAACCAGAAACAGGATCGGGAACATGGCGAGCGAGATGGCCGCGCCCTCGCTCAAGAGCCCCGTGCCGACCCCGATCTGGTAGGCGTAGGTGGCAAAAAGGTGCGTGGCGTTGGCCGGACCGCCGCCGGTCATGACATAGACGATCTGGAAATCGGCGAAGGTCTGGATGACCGAGAATAGCAGCACCACCATGGTTACGGGCAGCAGCAGCGGCCAGGTGATGTACCAGAAGCGGTGCCAGGGCTTGGCGCCGTCGATGGCGGCCGCCTCGTTGAGCTCTGGGCTGATGGTCTGCAGGCCGGCCAGCAGGCTGATGGCGAAGAACGGTACGCCGCGCCAGATGTTGACGACGATGATCGAGGCCATCGCCAGATCCGGATCGCCGAGCCAGTTGATGCGTCCGGTAATTGCGCCGAGCTGGTAGAGCGTCCAGTTGATGACGCTAAAGGTCGGATCGAACATCCACTTCCAGGCGAACGTAGACAGCACGGTCGGAATGATGAATGGCAGCAGGATGAAGGCGCGGGTGAAAGCCTTGCCGCGGAAGTTGCGGTTGAGCAGCATGGCCAGCCATAGGCCGAGGGCCAGCTTGAAGACGGACGTCACCGCCGTATAGAAAAACGTGTTGTAGACGGCAGTGCGAAAAATCGAGTCGTTCCAGACCTTGTAGTAGTTGGCGAGCCCGACGAATTCGCCCTCGACGCCGACGCGCGAGTTGGTCACCGACAGCATGATGCCGCGTATGAACGGATACGCGATGAACATGCCGAGCAGCACCACGGTCGGCACCAGCAATGCGAACGCGAGCCAGCGCTCGTCCTCGAGCAGGCGTTGCCGGCGCGGTGGCGGGGCCGAGCCTAGTGTCGTGCTTACAGCTTCGACTGCCATCGTAGTGTTCCTCTGCGCCCCGCGGACGTGTGTCATCGTTGGGGGCGGAAAGGGGGGCGGCACGCGTGCCGCCCCCAAGACCGTATCTTCCGTGCTTCGGCGCGCGGAAGCGCTACGTGTAGATCTTCTTCAGCTCGCCCTCGCCCCACTTCACCGCGTCTTCCGCCGGCGTGCCCTGCACGGCTTTGGCGTAGATGTCGGTGATGATGTATTTCGAGAGCGCTTCGGCAGCCTTGGGACCGGTCGGCGCCGGATAACCCGGAACCTGGCCGAGCTTACCGGCGACGCGGTAGGGCTCCATGATCTTGTCCTCGTCCCACACCTTGTTCTTCTCAGTGTCGGTCGTGGGGCCGGTGGCAAAGCCTTTCTGCGAGGCGAACCATTTGTCGTAGTTGGCCGGTGTGTGCAGCCATTTGAGGAAGTCTTTCGCCGCCTTTTGGTTCTTTGAGTAGGTCGGCATCAGATGCGATTGGAACGTATGCATGCCGAACTGCCCCACCGGACCCTTCGGGAGGGGTGCATGGGCGATATCGTCCTTGAGCGGAGTGTCCTTCTCGGTCTTGTATTGGTCGGGCTTTCGAAGCGACTCGATGTAGATCGAGGCGCCGTTGAGCGTCGAGGAGACGGTGCCCGACAGGAAGGCGCGATTGTTGTTTGAGTCGTCCCAGGCCAGTCCCCCCTCGTCGAAGGCGTCCTTCCAGAACGCGGTCATGAACTTGACGGACTCGATCATTTCCTTGCTGTTGACGACGTCCTTACCCGACTTGTCCACCTCCGAGGCGCCATATGACCACATCAGCGGATAGGTGAACGTCGGCGGATCTCCGAACGAATGTCCGAGAGACTGTCCGAGCGGCCGTCCCTTTGCCTTCAGCTTCTTACCGGCCTCGCGATACTGATCCCAGGTCTCGGGGAATGCGTTGAAGCCAGCTTCGGCGAACCAGGATTTGCGATAGGCATTCATGGCGCCGACGATACAGAACGGCATCGAGATCCACTTGCCGTCGGCCGAGCAGTTGCCACTCGATACGGGATAGTAGCCACCACCGGCCTTGCCTATGGCGTCAGCAACATCGCTCAGATCAACAGCGCTCGCCTTGTAGAGATGGGGGTGATTGTTGAATAGCATAAAGAGGTCGGGGCCGGCACCCGACTGGATGCTCGAGGTAATACGTGGCTGCAGATCGTTCCCGTTCACCGTCTCGAAGGTGATTTTCATGCCGAGCGCCTTCTCGGCCTCCGGCAATAGCTCCTTGCGCAAAAGCTGGTCGGACGCCGGCACGAAGTCGTTCCAGCGGATCCAGTGGACGGTGGTTGCTTGTGCGTAAGCCGGCGCACGTCCGGTCGCCAATATGCCGGCGAGACCGCCGGTGGCGGCAGCGGCGCTGACACCAGTAACTTGCATAAACTTACGACGTGAAATGCGAGCCATTCGGTTCCTCCCTGGTGAACTCGGTAAAGGCACCCAAGCGGGCGCCCCGTTTGGGGTCGTTCTTAATTGTCTTAAAGGCGCCCGTTCCTGGGTTCTGAGCTAACACTAGCGGGACCGCGTTGGCGCCACAAGCGCTTCAAAGATTTTCGTGTGCCGCCGTCATCGCAGGTGCCGGTCAAAAAGCTGTGACGCCGTGCTTTGGTCGTGATATCGCGCGATGGAGCGCGTCGCATTGGGATCAAGAGGCCGAATTCATGACGTTGATTTTCGACCCCGCGGATCCCGAGGTGCGAGCAGATCCGTATCCGGTACTGGGGCAGTTACGCAGGCAAGACCCGGTGCATTGGAGCCCTTTGCTCAAATCGTGGATCCTGACGCGCTACGATGATGTGAAGCGGGCGCTTGGAACGGGTGACATGTCACCCGACCGCCTGACGCCATTCTACGACAAACTGCCCGAGACGACGCGCTCGACCCTCGCCGAGGTGATGCGCTACCTGACGCTCTGGATCGTCTTTCGCGACCCGCCACAGCACACACGGCTGCGTGCGCTCGTCAATAAAGCGTTCCTGCCCGGTACGATCGCTGGTTTCAGGCCGGAGATCGAGCGTATTACGGCCCGGCTGCTGGACCACCTGCAGCCCGATACCGAGGTGGACCTCGTTGCCGAGTTCACCATGCAGCTTCCGGCGCTCGTCATAATGGGCATGCTCGGTGTGCCCGAGGACCGGCTCCAAGATATCAAGGCCTGGTCGGATGACATCATGCTGTTCGTCGGTTCGGCGCAGAACACGGAGGGAAAGTATCCGCGTGCGCGCCGTGGCGCCGTCGAAATGGCGGGGCTATTTCGCGGCCTGGTCCAGGAGCGGCGCGCGGCGCCGGGCAGAGATCTCTTAAGCTTGCTGATTGCCGCGCGTGACGAGCAGGAGCGGCTGTCTGAGGACGAGCTGATCGCGACAGCGATGCTGTTGCTGTTCGCCGGCCACGAGACGACCACGAATCTTCTCAGCACGGCGATGTTGGCCCTCATGCGCAATAGGGATCAATATGAGGGTTTCGTGCGTCAGCCGGAGCTCGCCGGAACGGCAGTCGAGGAATTCCTCCGCTATGATGCGCCGGCCAGCGCGATGACGCGAATCGTGCGGGTTGAGCATGAGGTTTGCGGCAAGTCCCTCAAGGCGGGGGACAGGGTGTTTGCGATTATCAATGCCGCCAACCGGGACGAGGAGCACTTCGAGAACGCGGATCGACTAGATCTTTCGCGTAATCCCAATCGGCATCTGACTTTCGGGCAGGGCATTCACTTCTGCCTTGGCGCGCAACTGGCTCGGCTCGAGGCGCGCATCGCGCTCCCGATGCTTCTGACGCGCTTTCCGAGCATTGCGCCGGGCCGTGACGCGCCGGTTTGGATGGACGCACTGATCATGCGCGGGCTGAGGGCGCTACCGGTGAAGCTGGGGGCGAGTGGCTAGCCCTACGCGCGCTTCCATTGCGTCAAGATAAGGCCTACCGCCATAGCGATGCCGTAGGCGAGCATCGAAAGGGCCACGAGCGCGAACAGCGTCCAAGCCGGCGCCCCTATCGAGGACAGCCAGTATCCCCCAACGGCGATGCTGGCGAGCCGCACCGTTCCGGCGAGCACGGGACCCAGCATGCGACCGGACCCTTGGGATGCGAAATAGATCGCCAGTCCGAAGCCCATCGGCCCAAATCCCCATCCGGCGGTGCTGAGGTAGAGATGTGCCGCAGCCCGCACGTCCGGATCGTTGGTGAAGAGCCGTGCCCACAGATCGGGATAAAATATGGCAGCCGCGCCGACAAGGCCCACGACGATTGCGGAGGCGAAGCCGGCAGTCCAGGCGACCCGCCGCGCTCTCGCAATGTCGCCGGCACCGATAGCCATGCCCACCATCGGTACTGATGCGACGCCGATGGCGAAGGCAATCGGGACCAGGAGAAATTCGAGCCGCACACCGATGCCGTAGCCCGCAAGCGTCTCGGTTCCCAGACGCGCAACGAAGCCTGACAGGATAAGCACAGTGAGAACGGACTGAAGCGGCGACAAGCACGAAATCGCCCCCACCTTCAAGATGTCGAGAAACATGCCGCGCTCAAGCGATACTCCTGCAAATCGCAGCTGGATGCGCGCCTGGCTGGTCCGCAGGATCAGGAGCAGGAACAGAGCGCCGGCCGAGAACGCGGCGATTTGGCCGATCGCCACTCCGGCAATGCCAAGTTTCGGAAAGGCGCCCAGGCCCAGCGACAAGCAGCCGCCAAGGACAATCTGCAGGCATGCCACGGTAATCACGGTGATCGATGGCGTCCGCATATCGCCGGTGCCACGCACGACGGAGGCGAGTGTGTTGAACAGCCATATGAAAATGACGCCCGAAAACAGCGTATTCGAATAGATCATGGCCTGGACGAAGACACCGCCGCGGCCGCCGAGCAGCTGGTAGATTGACGGCCCCAGCGTAAGAAAGAAGATGGTGAAGCCGACGCCGACGATGAGGCTTATGACGACGGCATGAACGGCCAGCGCGCGAGCCCGCAAACCATCATTGGCCCCCAAAGCTCTGGAGATGGCGGACGATATGCCACCGCCCATGGCGCCCGAAGACATCATCTGCGTCAGCATGATCATCGGAAAAACGAGGGCCATCGCGGCCAGCGGCTCGATCCCGAGAAGGCCGATGTAGGTCGTCTCGGCAACGACCACGAGCGATTGAGTCGTAAGGGCGATAATGTTGGGCACCGACAACCGCGAGAGCGTCGGGAGGATCGACGATGTGAGGAGCGGATGGCCGGCAGCAGGCAACTTCTCGGCGTCGCCCGAAAGCATCGTCATTGCGTAAAATCACCGCATTTGGTCGAGCCTATCCTCGGCCAAGGGCGCGAGGTGTTCCGCCGTCTGAAAATAGCTGATCCGTCCAAACTTCCATAGGTCATTTGCAGGACAGCCTCAAAATTTCGGTGAAGTTTTTTCGCTTGGCATGCCAAGGACATTGGCATCCGTCATTCAGCGGCCGGCGGCGATGCCCTGAACATCGGCAATAAGCGCCGCGTCGATATCCACTCCCTGTGCTTCAGCCTGCGCTCTAAGGTTGAAGCGCCGCTTTCCGGGGACACGGGCTCCGGCGTCCTGCTCAATGGCGTGCGCAAGCTGGGCGACGCGATCCGGAAGCGATGTGTTTCCCGCAAAGGCGCCTGGGTCGATAACGAGGAGGAGTTGGCCGACCGAGGGAGGCGCACCTTCGGCCTCGAAAAAAGAGGTCGCCTCGAAGGCGAAATTGGACCCGGTCAGCGCCGCGGCAAGCACCTCCACCATGAGCGCCAGCGCTGCGCCCTTGCTACCGCCGGAAGGCAGCAGCGTGCCCTTGAGCGCTGCCTCCGCATCCGTCGTCGGCTGTCCGTTCGTGTCGAGTGCCCAGCCGAGGGGGATGGGCTTCTTCTGCTGGGCGGCTGTCATGATCCGCCCGCGCGCAACCTCCGATAGGGCAAGATCGACAACGACCGGCGGACGGCCGCGGCAGGGTGCAGCGAATGCGATCGGATTGGTGCCGAACAGAGGTCTTCGACCTCCCCAAGGCGACATGGCCGATGGCGTATTGGCAAACGCAAGGGCAACGAGCCCGTGGGCAGCAAGCCGCTCGCATGGATGAGCGGCCACACCGAAGTGGTGCGAGCGCGTGATGGCCGCCGCGGCGATACCGTTGGCGCGCGCAAGCGGGGGCAGCATATCGTTCGCTATATCGATGGCCGGATATGAAAACCCATGGCGTGCATCGACAACGATGCCACCTGGTCGGCCTTGCCTGGCATCGGGCTTCGCGTGCCCGTCAACCTTGCCACTTCTGGCCTGCGCCGAGTAGCTCGGCACGCGCGACAGCCCATGCCCTTTTTGGCCATCCGCTTCGGCGGCAGTCAGCGCGCGTGCGACAGAAGTGCTGTTTGCGGGGCTGACGTTTGAGGCCACGAGCGCTTCACAAATCAGCGCTTCCAGCCTCGGCAGGCTTAGCGTGGTCATTGCCGGCCCACGCGCGGGGAATCGGATGCGAACTCCTCAAACATCAGCCACGCCTGTTCGTCCCATTCGGCCAGGAGCATCTTGCGCATGTCGGTCAGGAGGAACAGATATCGATGGCCGATGGCCCCACACGTGACGATCATGACGGCGACCGAGCGGCCGCGCGTGGCCGATTTCGCCCAGGCATGAAAGCGCGGGTCGGTGAACGTCGACGCTATCTCCTCCACGGCAAGGCTTGTGAAATTGCGCTCGTAGACTACGCCGCAGTCCCGGCTGCCAAGCGCCAGCGTGCGCGATGCCGGGCCGACATTGCCCGCAACCATCAACTCGACCTGGTCCGGCCCGACGATAAGCGTCCAGCGTTCATGGCTCCAGATGCCATCGAATACTTTTGCGGGCGTCTTGCCATCCGGCCCCTCCAAAGCTTCAGACGACGGACTGCGGGTGGCCGCACGCGCGGTTTGCACCGTATCGGGACCCAGGAAACGCACATTGACCCAGCCGCTGATGTCGCCGAACCGGACCTTTACCCAGGTGCCGCCACCCGGGGCTTTCGTTCGGGGACCGATCGCAACAATACCGCGTCCGTCTGACGGCACGTGGCCGACGATCTGTTTGCCATCGGGTCGGTCGCGAATATTCAGGACGTCGTTGGAGGCTACGCCCGTCACGGCGAAGTTGGTATCAGAGCGGCGAACTTGCGCGTCGGCCGGCAGCGCGCCGGGCGCGGAAAGCGCACAGAGGGATACCAGCAAGATGATCGTTGGAAGCCAGCGCTCCCTCCGACGTGGCGAGCGCATACACTTCCCCATGACTGCTCGTTCCCGGAGTGCAGCATACTGAGGCCGCAGCATGGTTGAAATAAGGTGTTGCGGATTAACGGCTCTTGTTACACCCGGGAAAGGGGCAGCTCGAGGCGCTTGGTCAGCCCGTCCATCATCTTCGAGCGCAGCTCCATGCCGATGCCCGGGGAGTCATGCAGCGTCGTGTATCCTTCGATGATAGGAATGGAATCGGCAAAGCCACCGTAGGGTTGGAACACGCCTGGGTAGCTTTCCGAGCCGCCGAGTTGCAGGCCGGCTGCCATGTTGAGGCCGAGTTGATGCCCGCCGTGCGGGACACAGCGCCGCCGCGACCACCCCATGCGGTCCGCATCGTCGAGAATACGCAATGTTTCGGTCAGCCCGTAGCAGAGTGATGGATCGGGCTGGATCCAGTCCCTGTGGGGGCGCATGCCGCCATGCCGCAGCAGGTTGCGGAAATCCTGCACCGAGAACAAGTTCTCGCCGGTGGCGATGGGAACGTCGCTCGCGTCGCAGATGACAGCGTGAGCGCGGTAGTCCAATGGATCGACAGGCTCCTCGAACCAGGACAGCCCATAGGGCTCCATGGCGCGGGCGTAGGCGAGCGCCGCGTCGAGGCCGAGGTTGCCGTTGGCATCGACCGCCACGTTGGCGCCACCCCCGGCGATCTCGATGACCCATTCGATGCGCTTGAGATCATCGGCCAGCGATGCACCGCCGATTTTCATCTTGAGGAGCCGGTAGCCCAGGTCACGGGCCTTGCGCATCTCGTCCTGGAGACCTTCGCGCTCCTTGCCGGGGTAGTAATAGCCGCCGCCCGAGTAGACGAGCACGCGCTCATCGTATTTGCCGCCGTTAAAGCGCTCCGACAGCAGGCGCCACAAGGGCTTGCCTTCGATCTTGGCGACGATGTCCCAGATAGCCATGTCGATGCCGCCGGCAGCGAACGCACGTTCGCCATGGCCGCCCGGCTTCTCGTTGCTCATCATGGCGCGCCAGATGGCGAACGGATCGAAATTGTCACCGTCGGCCGTGGTGAGCGTCTTGGGGTCTGCCTCGAGAATCCGAGGTGCAAGGCGTTCGCGAATGACGCCGGACTGTGCGTACCGGCCGTTGGAACAGAAGCCGAGACCGATGACCGGCTTGCCGTTGCGCACGACATCCGTCTCGATCGCCAGGACGCTGATGGTCATCTTGTCGAATGAGATGACGGCATTGCGCATGGGCGACGGGATCGGGGCGACGGCGTCGCGGATACGCGTAATTCTCATGACTGTCGTCCCAATCCGTCCATGTCGCCGTCGCCGCGCGGAGCCTCAGGCGCTTCGGTAGAGCTTGGTCATCACGAACTCGCGGTGTCCCAAGGCTTCCGCGGCCGTGAGACGGCCGTTAGCCGTGCGCATGACCATGTCAATAAGGCTGTCGCCGGCCGTGTCGAGCGTCATATCGCGGCGGAGGATACCCGTGACGTCGACGTCGATGTGTTCGCCCATCGTCCGCAGCGTCTTGGGGTTCGCTGAGATCTTGACGACCGGCACGATCGGATTGCCGATGATGTTGCCTTGGCCCGTCGGAAAGGTGTGCACGACATAGCCGCCGGCTGCCATCAAAGTCACGCATTCCGCGGCCGCGGACGAGGTGTCCATGTAGTAGAGGCCGGGTCCGGCCGCGGGTGCCTCGGCCGGTCCCAGGACATCGATGTAGGTGCAGGAGCGGCCGATCTTCTCGAGGTTGCCAAGGGCTTTCTCCTCGATCGAGGACAGTCCGCCGGCGATATTGCCCTTGGTCGGCTGGCTCTCGGACAGATCGTCGACCTTGTAAGCCTCGATCACGTCGTCCTGGTAGGCCTTCCAGACCTTGTACCACTTCTCGCCGATCGCCTTGGTGGCAGCGCGCTCTTTGCAGATGTGCTCGGCGCCCGTGATTTCGGTGGTTTCGCCGAACACGCCGTAAATGCCCTTGGGAATGAGCTTGTCGTACATATTGCCGACCGTTGGACAAGAGCCGAGGCCGGTGGTGGTGTCACTTTCGCCGCACTTGGTGGAGACCCACAGGTCCTCGATGCCGCATTCCTCGCGCGGCAGCTCGGAGGCCCATTGCACGAACTCCTTGGCCTTGTAGGAGGCCTTGGCGATGGTGGCGATATCGCCGTGTCCTTCGATGCCGAAGCCGACGACGGGCTTGCCCGTCTTGGCGATGCCGTCGACGACGCGCTTGGTCCAGCCGTCCTCGATGCCGATGACGACGACCGCCGCCACGTTCGGGTTCGAGCCGGTGCCGATCAGCGTGCGGAAGTGCAGGTCGAGATCCTCGCCGAATTGCAGGCGTCCGTAGTGATGTGGCAGGGCCATCGTGCCCTTGATGTTGTTGGCGACGGCTTCGCAAGCCGCGTTCGACAGATCGTCGAGAGGAAGAATGATGACGTGGTTGCGGACGCCGACGCGCTTGTTCTCGCGCCGCCAGCCCTGGAAGGACAAATTGCTCTTGTGGCTCGATTTGCCGTTTTTCTTTGCTGCCATGATCGTGACCCTCGCCTACCAGCGCTTCGTTTTATGATTGTGGACGTGAACGTGCTCGCCGGTCGCCGCGACGCCGACCATCTTGCCGATGTCCTCGCCATACTTGATGACCGTGTCACCCGCCTTGAGGTCCTTCAGGGCGACCTTGTGGCCTATCGGGATATCCTGACGGGCTTTGACGCGAACGGTGGTATCCGTCTCGGTGATAACGCCGAGCATGTCGGTTCCGGCCTTGAGGTCTTCAACCACCACTACGCCGACGTTGTCTTTCGGACTGTGAACCAGAAATTGCGGGATCGACACGCGGGCTTCCCCCTTCGCGCTGCTTTTGGTTTGGGTGTACGCCAAAGGCTGTTGGCCCTCCGACTTATAGAAGACCAAGCCGCCGCCGACAACAAAGGGGTATGGGGGCGAGGCTGAACTGCCAGAAATGGATGACGGACAACGGGCTCATGAAGTAAAGGACGCAGCAGAAGAGGCGCGCCGCGCCCTTTTATCCCGCCGCAGATGCGCTCAAGGAGTTCAAGAATGTCCCTCTCAATGCATCAGATTTCCCTTCCGGTATTCCAGGGCAAGCTGAAAAGCCTCGCGGCGATCCTGGACAAGGCCGAGGCGTTCGCGGTCGCCAAGAAAATCGAGCCGGAGGTGCTGCTCAATGCCCGGCTGGCGCCGGATATGTTTCCGCTGAAACGGCAGGTCCAGCTTGCATCCGACTTTGCCAAGGGCGCTGGGGCGAGGCTGTCGGGACAGGACATTCCCAAGTGGGACGACGCGGAGGCGTCCTTTGCCGATCTCACGGCGCGCCTGGCAAAGACGATCGACTATCTCGCTGCGTTCACGCCCGCGCAGATTGACGGCAGCGAAGGGCGCGACATCGCCCTGACGATCGCCAAGCAGCCCGTGACTCTGAAAGGGCAGGCGTTTCTCCTCAATTATGCTTTCCCGCATTTCTTCTTTCACGTCGCGACCGCCTACGACATCCTGCGCCACAACGGGGTGGAGATCGGCAAGCGTGACTACATGGGCGCCATCTAGGCGCCGGAAGGAGCTGGGGCGGGATGGCGCAGGACTTGTTTTCGCTCAAGGGCCGCGCGGCGCTGGTGACCGGCGCCTCCTCGGGCCTGGGACAGCACTTCGCGAAGGTGCTGTTGGGCGCGGGTGCAACGGTGGCCATCGCCGCGCGGCGCATCGATCGCCTCGAGGCGTTGCAGCGCGAGATCGAGGCGGCGGGCGGCACCGCGGCTGCCGTGGCGCTCGATGTGACCGATCCCGCATCCGTGAAGGATGCCTACGCCAAGGCCGAAGCCGCTTTGGGGCCTATCAGTGTCGTCATCAACAACGCCGGGATCGCCGAGCCGGCCTATTTTCTCAGGATGACCGAGGAAGAATGGCGCGGCGTGCTCAGCGTCAATCTCGACGGCGTGTTCCGGGTTGCCCAGGAAGGCGCGCGGCGTATGAAGGCCAACGGCACCGGCGGCTCGATCGTCAACATCGCGTCGGTGCTGGGTCTCGGCGTCATCAAGACGCTGGCGCATTATTCGGCCTCGAAGGCCGGCGTCATTCACATGACGAAGGCGGTTGCTTACGAGTTGGCGCGGGACAAGATCCGCGTCAATGCTATTGCGCCGGGCTACTGCGAGACCGAGATGAACTCGGATTTCTTTAAGACGGACGCGGGCCGCAAGCTCATTGCCCGCGTGCCGCAGGAGCGTCTGGGGCGTGTGGACGAACTCGACGGACCGTTGTTGCTGCTCGCCTCGGAAGCGGGGTCATTCATGACGGGCACCGTGATCACGGTCGACGGGGGCCTGCTCCTGTCGATGGTCTGAGCGCCGGAATTTTTGGAGAGGCAAATGCGTGAGGACGCACCGGAGCTGAAAAAATGCGCGGCCAACTTCGTGCCGCTGACGCCCGTGAGCTTTCTCGTCCGCGCGGCCAAGTTCTTCGGAGACCGCACGGCGGTCATTCACGGCGGCCGGCGCTTTACCTATCGGGACCTGCTGGCCCGTTCGCGTCGCCTTGCGCATGCGTTGACGAAGGCCGGCATCAAACGCGGTGACACCGTTGCGATCCTGGCACCGAACGTGCCGGCGATGCTGGAAGCCCACTATGCCGTACCCATGATCGGCGCGGTGCTCAATCCAATCAATATCCGGCTGGACGCGGCGACGATTGCCTTTTGTCTCGAGCACGGCGAGGCAAAACTGTTTCTCGCCGACCGGGAGTTTCACGCCACCATCACGCCCGCGTTGGAGAAGCTTGGCGCTGCCCGGCCTATTGTCGTCGATATCGCCGACGTCGAGACGAACGACGCCCCCAGCTTCGGCGGCGTCGAGTACGAGGGCTTTATCGCCTCCGGCGATCCGGAGTTCGCGGTGTCTGGACCGCAGGATGAGTGGGATTCGATCTGCCTGCTCTACACATCAGGGACCACGGGAAATCCGAAGGGTGCGGTGTACAGCCACCGCGGCGCCTATCTCGGCGCGGTGGCCAATGCGCTGACCTTCAAGCTCGACAACGAGAGCCGCTACCTATGGACGCTGCCGATGTTCCACTGTTCGGGCTGGACGTACACCTGGGCCGTGACCGCGGCCGGCGGCACGCATGTCTGCCTGCGCCGCGTCGAGCCGGCCCGCATCTTCGATCTGATCGCCGAGCATGCCGTCACGCACATGTGCGGGGCGCCGATCGTGCTCAACATGCTGGTACATGCAGCGGCCGGCGCCAAGAAGCCGCTGCCCGTGCGTACCAAGGTCGCAACGGGTGGTGCGGCTCCGCCAGCCATCGTGATCGAGCGCATGGAGGCTATGGGCTTCGAGGTCCTGCATCTCTACGGCACGACGGAGAGCTACGGTCCCTCGACCTACTGCGCCCACAACTCGGAGTGGGACGGCATGGAGCCTGCCACGCGCTACGCCAAGATGGCGCGACAAGGCATCCCCAACGTCATGATCGAGGACATGATGGTGGCCGACGCCGAGACCATGGCGCCTGTGGTCCAGAATGGCGAGGCCATGGGCGAACTTATGCTGCGCGGCAATACGTTGATGAAGGGCTACCTCAAGAACCCCAAGGCGACCGGTGAGGCTTTCGCAGGCGGCTATTACCGCTCCGGCGATCTCGCCGCCTGGCACGCCGACGCCTACATCGACGTCAAGGATCGCTCCAAGGACATCATCATCTCCGGCGGCGAGAATATCTCCTCGCTCGAAGTGGAGGAGGTGCTGTTTCGCCATCCGCAAGTCATGGAGGCGGCCGTCGTCGCGCGGGCCGATCCGAAGTGGGGCGAGAGCCCGTGCGCGTTCGTGACATTGAAGCCGGATGCAGAGCCGACGTCGGCCGAGGACATCATCGCCTTCTGCCGGGCGAACATGGCCACGTTCAAGATCCCGCGCGCGGTGGTGTTCGGTCTGCTGCCCAAGACGTCCACCGGCAAGATCCAGAAGTTCGTGTTGCGCAAGCGGGCGAAGGATTTGTAGCGCAACGCATCGCTAAATCCGGCTTAATGCGGTTGCGCGCATTTGAGCGAAAAGCGCACGGCATTTAGCGAAAACTTTAGCTTTCGTTCGGTCCTGCCTTAACCCGTCCGTGCCATGATCAATTCCAACAGCCTGAAAACAGGCGTGGGGTGGTGTCATGGTACGGAATGTGATCTGCACGGCTTTGGCGTGCACGCTGGCGATGTGCGTGTGCGCGGGACCTTATCGCAAGCACGGTACGGGCGGGGTTCGCTTCTATCCTTATCCGCGAACCATGGGATTGCATCGAAGAGCGCCGGGCAGGCGCTAGTTGGATTGGGCTGATTTTGCCGAAGCGGCGCGGGCTGCGGGAGCAAGCTTGGGGCCACGCTTGGTACTTGCCTTCTTCGGCGGTTCGTCGTCGCCGACGCTGAAGCCCGAGAACAGCGACGATAGCGGCGCGGATGTGTTCACGCCGCCGGAGTAATTTGCGACGACGCGCACAGTCGTGCCGACGTGCGCCAGGGTGGCCAGATGGGTCACATGCTGGTTCAGCATGCGGAAGCATCCCGACGACGACGCGCGACCGATCGAGCGCTCATTGCTCGTCCCATGAATGCGGTAGATCGTATTGCCGAGGTACAGCGCTTTGGCGCCGAGCGGATTGATGACGCCACCCGAGACAGTGATGGGCAGACCCGGCTGGCGCTGGCGCATCTCGGGCGGCGGCGTCCAGGACGGCCAGGCGGTGACACGGCTGATCTTCTCAGTGCCCGTCCAGGTGAAACCATCCCGGCCGACCGAGATCGGGTAGGCGTAGGCCTGTTTGCCTGGGAGGATGTAGTAGAGGGTTCGTCCGCCCGTATCGACGATGATCGTGCCCGGAGTCTCGTTGTTATCGAGATACACGACCGGCGGCTTCTCGGGTGCGATGTCCGGCTTGCCACCGCCATCCATGAATTTCGGATAGGCGGTGACGGGATAGGAGCTGCGGATGGTCTCGCGCTGTGCCTCGGCCTCGCGTTGGCGCTTTTCGACATCGCTTTGGAAGACGGGGGCGCCACTCTGCCACCCATCCTGGGCCACGGCCTGACCCGCGGCCCACGCTATACCGGTGCCGGCGACTAGCACGCACAGCAATGCTCTGTAAGACAGGTGCATTGTTCCCCCTAAAATTCTCTCGTGCCGCGCGGCACTGCGTACGCCGGAAACCGGAAATAGCCTTGGCCCCGGCTCAGGCCAATTGCAAGTCTGCGAGGGGCCATTTTGCACCGGGACCGCGTCTGGCGCTTCGTCAGCGTGGGAGGTGCGGCAATAAAGACCCGACGCTGGTGCGCTCCGGCAACGTCAACGGGCAGGCTGGATCGGCGGCCGGCCTGCCTTCTAATTCTCGTCCATCTTCAAGGCGGCAATAAACGCTTCCTGGGGGATCTCTACGCGGCCAAACTCGCGCATCTTCTTCTTACCGGCCTTCTGCTTGTCGAGCAGCTTGCGCTTGCGGCTGATGTCGCCGCCGTAGCACTTGGCCAGCACGTCCTTGCGCAGCGCGCGGATGGTCTCGCGAGCGATGATCTTGGCGCCGATGGCGGCCTGGATCGGGATCTGGAACAGGTGCGGCGGGATCAGCTCCTTCAGCTTCTCGCACATGGTGCGGCCGCGCGCTTCCGCCCGCGTGCGATGCACGATGATGGAGAGCGCATCGACCGGCTCGGCGTTGACCAGGATCGAGAGCTTCACAAGGTCGCTCTCCTGATAGCCGTCGAGCGCGTAATCGAAGCTGGCATAGCCGCGGCTGACCGACTTCAGCTGATCGTAGAAGTCGAACACCACCTCGTTCAGCGGCAGGCGGTAGACCACCATGGCGCGGTTGCCGACATAGGTGAGCTCGATCTGCTCGCCGCGCTTCTCCTGGCAGAGCGCCAGCACCTGGCCGAGATAGTCGTCGGGCGTGAAGATGGTCGCCTTGATCCAAGGCTCCTCGATCTTGGCGATGCGCGTGACGTCCGGCATGTCGGCCGGGTTGTGCAGCTCGAGC